>NZ_JBHWPL010000095.1:0-7280 GCF_043424875.1 Trueperella sp.
CAGGCCTGGGCCTCTCCATCCCCTACTTCGAGTTCCTGCAGCTGCAGTTGGCCACCATCCCATTCTTCGCCATCATGATTCCGATCTCCGGTTGGCTGGCAGATGGTTCGCCTCCAAACGGAGTTCGAGGAGGCGCCGCCCTCCACTGACGACCTGCTCGCCCTTGCCGACGCCATCCGGGAGGCATCCCGCCGCGATGTGCCGCCACCGACGCCGGCCCAGCGCGAGATCCGTGGATTACTGACCAAGGATGTCGTTGTAGAACTCCATCGTCTTGACCGCGATCGTCTCCCAGGAGAAGTGATCCTCGGCGCGCTTGCGCCCGGCCACGCCCATCTCCTTGGCGCGCTCCGGATCTGCGACCATCTCCGCCAGCGCCTCACCGAGATCCTTTTCGAACTTGTCGGGGTCGAGCGGGGTTCCCGTGCCGTCCTGCTTCTGCTCAATCGGTACGAGCGTGCCGGTCACGCCGTGATCGATGACGTCCGGAATCCCTCCGGTTGCGGTGCCGACGACGGGCAGTCCGACGGCCATGGCCTCAAGGTTGACGATTCCAAGCGGCTCGTACACGGACGGGGTCACGAACGTCGTCGAGCACGCTTCAAGCGCCACGATCTTCTCGTGCGGCAGGTGCTCGTCAATCCACACCACGCCGTCTCGATCCTTCTGCAGATCTTCGACGAGTTTGCGAGTCTCTTCGAGGATCTCCTTCGTGTCCGGCGCACCCGCGCACAAGATCACCTGAACGTCCTCCGGGACGTACTGCAACGCGCGAAGCAATCCAGGCACGCCCTTTTGCCGCGTGATGCGACCGACGAAGATGATGGTCGGCTTGTCGGGGTCGAGGTCGTAGGAGCGGAAGTACTCCCGGGCGGTCTCCCACTCTTCGTCCGTCTCCGGCGCCTTCCACTCGTCCAGGTCAATGCCGTTGTGGATGACTCGAACCTTGTCCGGATCCACGTTCGGGTAGGAGCGCAGGATGTCATCGCGCATGCCGTTGGAGACGGCCACAATGCCGTCGGCTGCCTCATAAGCAGTCTTCTCAATCCACGACGAGACGGCGTAGCCGCCACCGAGCTGCTCGCGCTTCCACGGGCGAAGCGGCTCGAGAGAATGAGCCGAAATCACGTGGGGAGTTTCGTGGAGCAACTTGGAAATGTGGCCGGCCATATTGGCGTACCACGTGTGCGAGTGAATGATGTCGGCGTCGCCGGTCTTATCTGCGATGAGAAGATCGACCCCGAGCGTCTTGATCGTCGCGTTCGCATCTTTGAGCTCATCGACCTCGTCGTAGCCGTGGATCGTGATGTCCCCTGACGCTCCCTCACGTTCCCCGTCGAAGGCATGAACATGAACCTCGGCGTGTGCCTTGAGCACCTTGGCAAGTTCGGTGACGTGAACACCTGCACCGCCGTAGACGTGTGGCGGGAATTCGCGAGTGAGTAGATCGACTCTCATTAGTCTTCCTTTCTAGATAAAGACGACGCTGTGGAAACGTTCTCTACCTAGCCTATCTTGGGCGATGGTCAATTTTGTGAATTGCGCCAAATTTGGCTCCTGACCTACTAGAGTGAGCCCTATGAGATCAAAACCACGTGTACTTGCCATTGTCCTTGCGGGAGGCGAAGGAAAGCGCCTCATGCCCCTTACCCAGGATCGTGCCAAGCCGGCCGTTCCGTTCGGAGGCACTTACCGCCTGATCGATTTCGTGCTGTCGAACATCGTCAACTCGGGCTATCTGAAGACGGTCGTTTTGACCCAGTACAAGTCGCATTCCCTCGACCGTCACATCGCGAAGACGTGGCGCATGTCCTCGCTCCTGGGCAACTACATCGCGCCCGTGCCCGCGCAGCAGCGAGTGTCGAAGGATTGGTTCTCTGGTTCGGCTGACGCCGTCTTCCAGTCGCTCAACATTCTCGACGACGAACGCCCCGATATCGTCCTAATCACCGGCGCGGACAACATCTACCGCATGGACTTCTCGCAGATGGTCGAACAGCACATCGAAGAGGGTGTGGGCATGACCATCTCGGGCATCCGTCAGCCGATCGAGATGTCTACGTCATTCGGCGTGATCGATACCGATCCGAATAACCAGAAGAAGGTTCGCGAGTTCCTCGAGAAGCCGGAACAGGTTGATGGCCTGCCGGATTCGCCGAACGAGATCCTCGCGTCGATGGGCAACTACGTGGTCACGGCCGACGCGCTGTACGAAGCACTTCACGAGGATGCCGAGAACCCGGATTCGAATCACGACATGGGCGGTGACATGGTGCCGAAGTTCGTTGAGAACAACGACTGCGGCGTGTACGACTTCACCTTTAACGACGTCCCCGGCGCCACAGATCGCGATCGCAACTACTGGCGCGACGTCGGAACGATCGACATGTTCCACGAGGCCAACATGGACCTCATCTCCGTCAACCCGATCTTCAACCTGTACAACGACAAGTGGCCGCTCTACACGGGCTACACGGGCCTTCCCCCAGCGAAGTTCGTGTACGGCCACCGCGAGCGTCTTGGCCACGCACTCGATTCGATCATCTCCCCCGGCGTCATCATTTCGGGCGGCGAGGTTATCGGCTCGGTGCTCTCGCCTCACGTGCGTGTTAACTCGTGGTCCTCGGTGCGCGATTCCGTCATCTTCGACGGCGTCCAGGTCGGCCGCAACGCCACCGTCGTCGGCGCAATCCTTGACAAGTACGTCACGGTTGAAGAAGGCGCACAGGTGGGCATCGATCATGAGCACGACCGGGCGCGTGGCTTCCACGTCTCGGAGTCGGGCATCGTCGTCGTTCCCAAGGGAGCAACAGTTCGGATGCACTGACCTACTGAAAATACAGGTCTACTGTGAACAGGGCCGGCGAAACTGCCGGCCCTTTTCATGCCACCACGATCTGTGAGCGCACGTATGTTCGCCCACCGTGACACGGTCTTGCATTGTTCGGGCGGAGGATTAGGCTTGAACTATGAATGTCCGATTTTCCATGGTCTCGAGCCGGCCGATCCCGAGCGCGCTGATCCACCACATCAGGCAAACGATCACCGATGTCGAGGCGCATCCTGACGAGCGCGAGGTTCGTTCCGTCGGGTTGAATGCGATCACGTGGTTCTTTGAGCTCTCCGACAATCGCATTGGCCCCTATTCGGATTCGCTGGAGAAGTTCAAGGGCGAGATGCGCGGGCCGGCGATGGCCCTTGCGATCGACTCCGCGTTTATCACCGGCCCGATGGCCGAGAACGGCCCGGCCGCCGTCGTCACGGACGTGGACTCAACATTTATCACCACCGAGGTCATCGAGATGCTCGCGGCGCACGCGGGGCGCGAGGACGAGGTTCGCCAGGTCACGGAAACCGCCATGCGCGGGGAGCTCGACTTCGCGGTGTCACTCGAACAGCGCGTGGCGACGCTCGAGGGCGTTCCAAGCTCAGTGTTCGACGACGTCTTCGCAGACATCCGCCTCACCGAGGGCGCGCAGCGCCTCGTCGACGCCGTCCACGCCCGCAACGGCAAGTTTGGCCTCGTCTCTGGCGGGTTTAGCGAGGTTGTGGGGCCACTCGCCGAGCGAAGTGGCATCGACACCTACGTGGCCAACGGACTAGAGGTCGAGGGCGATTCGCTGACGGGCCGAACCTACGGGGACATCATCGACGCCGAGGCGAAGGTGTCGAACATTATTCGTTGGCAAGATGAGTGGCAGATTCCCCCGGAGATGATTCTGTGCGCCGGCGATGGCGCGAACGATCTTCCGATGATGGATCATGTCGGCCTCGGCGTGTCCTTCATGGGCAAGCCGATTGTTCTTGAGAATGCCGATTGCGCTATTAACTTTCCTCGATTGGACGCGATCGCCGCCCTTGTCGGGTGGGATATCGATGGCTAAACCCGCTCCCGAATGCCCGATTCGCTTCGGCGAGCCGTGCACGCTGTGTCAGCTATACGTGACCGGCCCCGAAGACTGCCAGACGGTCAAGCTCGTCATGGACGATCCTGAACTGCGCACCGAGTGGCAGCGCCGGCGAGCAGAATACAACAAGAAGAAGCGCGCCGAGCGGCTTAGCGCCAGTACCGACAAGTCTTAGGGAAGCTCAGGCGCCGATACCTTAGGCGCCGAGTTCTCAGGGGCCAGATTATCAAGGCCGGGGCGCGGTCACGAAGTGGTGGAGCGACATGCCGCCAACCGGAAGGTCGGCCCACTCGCCGTCGAACTGGAAGACCGCCGCGCCGGACGTCGGGAAGCCGCGGTCGAACTCGGCTTCGCCGGCTCGATCCCAAAGTTGGAAGGCGACGGCCGACATGGTCGGCTCGTGGCCAACAACCATGACGATGTCTCCCTCGGCTTCGCCGCGAAGGATGTCAATGACCTCGTCCCCGCCGGCCGAATACAGCCGCGGTTCAACCGATACGTCACTGACGTCGAGGCCTCCGGACGTCAATGCATCGAGTGTCTGGCGGGTGCGGTTCGCGTCAGATACGAACAGCGTGTCGATCGTACCGACGACGCGCGAGAGTTCTCCCCCGACGTGTCCGGCCTGCCGTCGTCCGCGCTCATTAAGCGGGCGTGCATGGTCGGGTGAGCCGTTAGCTGCCTTGGCGTGGCGCATGATCACAAGTGTTTTCATGCCACCACCCTATCTAAGCGAGCGAGATCAAGTCGATATAGTCCTCCGACCACAAATCCTCATCGCCATCTGGCAGGAGCAACACGCGATCGGGATCGAGAGCCGTCACGGCGCCCTCATCGTGGGTCACCAGGACCACCGCTCCCTCGTATGTGCGAAGCGCATCGAGGATCTTCTCGCGTGAGGCAGGGTCCAAGTTGTTCGTCGGCTCGTCGAGGAGTAGCACGTTCGCCGCCGATGCGACGATCGTTGCCAGCGCGAGCCGGGTCTTCTCGCCGCCGGAGAGCACGGAGGCCGGCTTATCGGCGTCGTCGCCGGAAAAGAGGAAGGAACCGAGGACATTGCGCACGTCGGTGTCGTCGAATTCGTCGGGCGCAGCGCGGCGCATGTTCTCATACACGGTGCTCGTCTGGTCGATGAATTCGTGCTCCTGAGCGTAGTAGCCGATCTTCAGACCGTGGCCGGGCTGAATCTCCCCGCTGTCCGGCTGCTCGACTCCCGAGAGCAGGCGCAGCAGCGTCGTCTTTCCGGCGCCGTTCAGGCCGAGGATCACCACGCGTGAGCCACGATCAATCGCGAGGTCGACACCCGCGAACACTTCGAGCGAGCCGTACGATTTGGTCAGCCCCTCTGCCATGAGTGGTGTCTTGCCGCACGGCGCGGGATCGGGGAACCGCAGGTTAGCCACCTTCTCCTGCGCTCGCTCGTCCTCGAGATCCGCGAGCATTCGCTCGGCTCGCTTATCCATGTTTTGAGCGGCCACAGCCTTTGTTGCCTTGTACCGCATCTTGTCGGCCTGTGCGCGGAGGGCGGCGGCCTTCTTTTCGGCGTTCTGGCGCTCTCGGCGACGACGACGTTCGTCCGCCTCGCGTTGCTTGACGTAGTGGTCCCAGCCCATCGAGTACACGTCGAGGGTCGATCGATTCGCATCGAGGTACCACACCGTATTGACCGTCTCGCGGAGCAATTCCACGGCGTGCGAGACGATGACGTAGCCGCCCGGATACGTCTTGAGCCAGTCGCGCAGCCACATGATCGAATCGTGATCGAGGTGGTTTGTGGGCTCGTCGAGCAGGAGCGTCTCGGCGCCGGAGAACAGGACGCGAGCCAGCTCGACCCGGCGTCGCTGACCTCCCGAGAGTGTCTCCAGCGGCTGCTCCAATACTCGATCCGGAAGTCCGAGCGCTGCCGTGATGCGCGCGGCCTCCGAGTTGGCCGCCCACCCGCCGGCCGCGGTGAACTCGGCGTCCAGACGCGCGTAGCGTTCAATGGCCTTTTGCTGGCGCGGCCCGTCAAAGGTGGACATCTCGCGCTCCGCGCGCTTGATGCGCCTAAGCATCGATTCGATTCCGCGGGCGGAGAGGATGCGCTCCCTGGCGATCTGGCTCGTGTCGCCCACGCGCGTGTCCTGAGGAAGATACCCGATGGTGCCACGGCGATGTATTGTGCCCTGACGCTCAACGACGTCGGAATTGGCGCTCTCGCCCGCAAGCAACCGCAGCAACGTCGTCTTGCCCGCTCCGTTTCGCCCCACAAGTCCGATGCGCTTGCCCCGATCAACATTGACGTTGACATCGTGTAGGAGGACCCTCTGGCCAATGCGCATGTGGAGGTCTTGAGCTTGAATCACGCAGACCAGTGTAATGCCCGAGAGCGCGGGAACCACCTTCGCGCGAAAGCATCACAATTCGCATCTGTAAGCGATACAATTTCGTGACGGCGGCAACGCCGACGACTCGAAAGGGCGTAGCTCATGACCTTTAATGAAAATGCTCGGCTCAACACCGGTGGAACTAGGCGCGGCGGGCGCGGCGCAGCCATTGGTGGCGGCCTTGGCGGTTTTGGACTCATCGGTGCCATTTTGTACTTCATGATCACCGGTCAGGTTCCAGATTTGGGTACGGCCATTGAAGCTCCCGCCAACGAGCCTCCCGGCCAAAGTCTCGAAGAGCAGTGCCGGACCGGCGCGGATGCGAACGAGAACGTCGAGTGCCGCATGGTGGCCGGAAAGAATTCGCTGGACGCCTACTGGTCTGATCAGGTCTCCGAGGAGATGGGGATTAGTTACACTCCCCCGACTCTGACACTCTTTAGCGGTTCGGTTCAGACGGCGTGCGGAACCGGCTCCTCGCAGATGGGACCCTTCTACTGCCCGGGCGATCAGGGAATCTACATTGACGTGTCCTTCTTCGAGCAGCTCGACAACATGGGCGCTGAGAACGAGGCTCTCGCCCAGCTCTACATTCTCGCCCACGAATACGGCCACCACATGCAGCTGCTGACGGGCGACCTGAACAGGGTGGATCACCGCTCCTCGGGCGAGGATTCCTCGATGGTTCGCTCGGAGCTCCAGGCAGACTGCCTAGCCGGCGCGTGGATTCACAACGCGGCATACACGACCGATGAAGCGGGCACGACGTTCATGGTTCCGCCCACCCAGGCCGAGCTTGAGGACGCCCTGCTCGCCGCGCAGGCCGTGGGTGACGACAAGATCATGGAAAACGCCGGCATGCAGGCCAATCCTGACAACTTCTCACACGGTTCTGCCGACAAGCGCATGGAATGGCTCACCAACGGCATCAACGGTGGCACCTACGGCACCTGCGATACGTGGTCGATCGACCAGCCGTAAATATCTGAACGGACGAAGGTGGCGG
>NZ_JBHWPL010000096.1:0-5024 GCF_043424875.1 Trueperella sp.
CATCCACCAGCTAGCGGCCGTCACCTCCGCACTCAACAAGGCGGGCTACACGATCATCGCCTCGGCCATGCGCAATTGCGTGACGACGGACGACCCGCAATACACGCCCGAAGAACTCGAAAAGGCATTCATCTCACTCGCCTAAGACTTCACTAGGAGCGGCCCGATGACGCTATTTGGCAGAAAGAAGAGCCCCACAATATCCTTCGCCAAAAGATTGGAGGCCTACGCTCCGTACCTTGTCGCAACGGCATGGGATTTCACCGAGAGGTCACCGGAGATAGCCAAGCTCTGGATCTACGCCACAGTCGTGAAGCGGCGCCTGCTCGTTGAACCGGTATTCAAGGTAGAAGGCAAGATCCATACGTGCGAGGAACTTGGCGAAGCGTTCCCCCACACCTCCACGAATGCAACTGAGGATCTCAAGGACGACCTGGGGAATCTGCTTGACAGTTGGCTCACACAGGTGCGCAAGGATCCCCATCCCACGCACATGGTTCTCGCGTTCACTCCGGACATCGAGGCCCTGGACGCCAACTTCTCCTATGCGCCGCTCGAGGTTGTGGAAGAGATCGAGGGTCTCGACCCCACCCAGGTGATATTCAAAAAGTGGCTTGAGCGCCTTCGCATAACTGGCGATGATTCGCCGGACCTCAACTAGGCGCCGTTAGTCGACGACGACGCTGGAATAATCGCGCCAGTTCGTGGTGAAATCGTCGTATGACGAATTTTCAGCAGGCCTTCGCTGCCGCCGCCCCACGTTTTATTGAGGTTGCCTATGGCTTCGCGCTTCACTCCGACAAGGTGGACAAGCTGTGGGTATATGTCACCGAAGAGGACGGCGTGAGCGTTGCCGAGGCGTTCTTTCTTGCAGATGGCCGCTACCTGCAGGCGTTCGAGATGGGCGGGGCTATCTCTGGCGTGGACAGCTCACCGGATGGGCAGGATGCACTTTTTGATGGTCTCTTGGACGTGTTGAACGAGCTCTACGATGAGGCCGAATCTCTTCCTACCCGCATGATCATTTATTATGTGCCTGCAACGAAGGAGATGGGCGCGGACTTTTACTACGGCGAACTTCAGCCGGGCGTCGCCGATCGCGATCTGCTGCCCGACGCCACGCTTGCCGAGCATTGGTTCGAGCGACTCGCGGCAACAGGCGAGGATTCGGCAACGCTTTAGGCCCGACGGCGCTCACCAACGGCCGCCCGCGGCCAGCGCGACCCATTGCCACACACCGATCCAACCTGCGCAAACGACCCCTGCCTCCGCCCGCCAAAACCCGGGACCTAGGTCTAATTTACACGTGACGATTAGTCATAGTATTGACCTGTATTTCTGGTAAAAACCAGTTGTTCGCTCACCAGTCCAACCGAAGGTGAACACTATGACCCAAACTCTGCCAACGAAGGACGATGTCACGGCCGCTGGACCGTCGCGTCGAACATTCCTCAAGTGGTCGGGCGTGGCCGCCGGAGTCGCCGGCCTAGCTGCGACGACGACGGGGCTCGGCTCCCCGAGCCCGGCAAGCGCCGCCCAAGTTGACGGTTACGCCGAGGCCGACCGAACTGTCTGGTCGGCCTGCATGGTCAACTGTGGCGCTCGATGCCCTCTGCGCCTTCAGGTCAAGGACGGCCACGTCGTGCGCGTTCTGCCGGATAACACCGGCGGCGAGGAGCTCGACCAGCCGTGGCGCATCCCGGCATGTCCTCGCGGTCGATCAATCCGTCACCGCATCTACAACCCCGATCGCCTCAAGTCCCCGCTCAAGCGCCGCGAGGGCACCAAGCGCGGCGAGAACCTGTGGGATGAGATTTCCTGGGTGCAGGCACTCGACGAGATCGCGGCCAAGTACGAGCAGATCCTCGACCAGTACGGCCCCGAATCCGTCTTCCCGACGTACGGCACCGGCGTCGTGTCTGGAAACATCACGAGCTCCTACACCCCGTACGGCGGGCCGGTCGCGCGGCTGTTCAACCTCAAGGGCGGCTACCTCGGCTACTACGGCGACTACTCGACGGGCGGCATCACCGAGGCGATGCGCCTGACCCTCGGCGGCTACTTCGACTCCAACTCCACGGACGATCTGGTGAACACCAAGCTGTACGTGCTGTGGGGCCATTCCCCGATGGAGACGAAGATGTCGGGAGGCTCCGAAGCCTTCTACGCGCAAAAGCTGCTCAAGCAAACGAGCGTCAAGACCTACATCGTTGACCCGCGGCACTCCGACTCGGCCGCGCTGCTCGCCGATGAGTGGATCGCACCCCGGCCAGGCACGGACGCCGCGCTCGTGGCCGGCATCGCACACGTCCTCATCAAGGATGACCTGCACGATCAGGAGTTCCTCGATGAGTACTGCCTCGGATTCGACGAAGACCACCTGCCCGACGACGCGCCCAGGAACTCCTCCTACCGCGCGTACATCGAGGGCAAGGGTCCCGACGGCACCGAGAAGACGCCCGAATGGGCATCGAAGATCACGGGCGTGCCGGCGTCGACGATCGTGAAGTTCGCCCACGACCTCGGGAACAACAAGCCCTCGATGATCCATCAGGGATGGGGCCCGCAGCGCCATGCAGCCGGCGAAAACTCGGCGCGCGCCGTCATCACGCTCAACGCCATGCTCGGCAACCCAGGTATCCCCGGCGGCGGACTTGGCACGAACAACGGCACCGCGGCGCTTGCCATCGCCAAGCCGTTCTGGACCACGAACCCCGTGACGAAGATGATCTCCCACTTCTCGTGGCTCGAGGCCATCCAGCGTGGCACTGAGATGCGCGGTGTCGACGGCGTTCGTGACTGGGACGACGACGGCGAGGCCATTCACGACCCCAAGCTCGAGACGAACCTCAAGTTCCTCTTTGCCTACGGATCGAACATCCTCATCAACCAGAACTCCGAAATCAATAAGGCCACGGAGATCCTCACGGATGATTCGCTGGCCGAGCTGATCGTCGTCGTCGACAATCAGTGGACGTCCTCGTGCGAGGTTGCCGACTACGTCCTGCCCGGCACGATGAACACGGAAGAGTCGGATATCGTGTTGCAGGCGATGTCGGCGAACATGGGCTACACGATCGTCACCTCGCAGGCGACGGAGCCGCTGTACGAATCGAAGCCGATCTTCGATATCTGCGCCGAGCTGGCTGAGCGCCTCGGAGTCGGTGACGAATTCACCGAGGGCCGCACGCAGGACGAGTGGGTCGAATACTCACTCGACGAATCGCGCAAGCTCACGCCGGGTCTGCCCAGCTATGAGGAGATGAAGGAGCAGGGCGTCTACAAGGAATTGATGGACACGGCCCGCCCGCTCACGGATTTCCGCGACGACCCCGAAGCCAATCCCCTTGCCACGCCATCGGGCCTCATCGAGATTTACTCGCCGGAGGTCGCATGGAAGGCGGAGAACTGGGATCTGCCCGAGGGCGACGTCGTGACGCCGCTTCCCGAGTTCATCCGCACGTGGGAGGACGCCGAAGCCGCCAAGGAGAACGCCGATTACCCGCTTCAGATGATCGGCTACCACTTCAAGGGCCGCACCCACTCCTCGTACGGAAACGTCGACTGGCTCCGCGACGCCCACCAGCAGGTGGCGTGGATCAACACGATGGACGCGGAGGCTCGCGGCATTAAGAACATGGACACGGTGGACGTGTTCAATGAGCGCGGCCGCACGCGCCTGAAGGCGAAGGTGACGCCGCGCATTATGCCCGGCGTGGTCTCGATTCCCGAAGGCGCGTGGTACAAGCCGGACCGCAACAATCTTGGCCCCGAGGGAACCCCGATTGACATGGGCGGCAACCCGAACACGGTGACGTCGCTGCGCCCCTCGGCGCTCGCGAAGACCAACGCTCAGTACACGAACAACGTTCAAGTTGAGCTTGCCTCCGATCAGTGGGGCGAGATCCACGATCCGTTCCAGATGTGGCCCGACGACGTCAACAACCACAAGCCGGGAGCGGAGACGGGCTTCCCTGACGAGCTCTCCACCCGGAACAACTACCGCCAGTCGCAGGGCTGATCGGCCAATCGAAGGCTAAGTGAGGTTAGAAAATGAGCATTGACACGAATTCGGCCCGCACCACTCGATTGACGGGATCCGACCGCATCGTGCCCGAGGGCACGGTGGCTACTGAATCGGGAGCGAACTACGGCTTCTACTTTGACCAGACGGTGTGCAACGGCTGCCGCGCCTGCCAGATCGCGTGCAAGGACAAGCACGATACGCCGGTGGGCGTGAACTGGCGCCGGGTCGTCGAATACTCGGGCGGCTCGTGGCAGCAGTCCGGCGACACGATGAATCCGAGCGTATTCTCCTACTACACGTCGATCGCCTGTAATCACTGCGAGGACGCCATTTGCATGCAGGTGTGCCCGACGACGGCGATGAGCCGGCGCGAGGACGGCACCGTGTTCGTGGACCCGGGTAAGTGCGTGGGCTGCCGCTACTGTGAGTGGGCCTGCGCGTATGGCGCTCCGCAGTTCAACGCGGAGGTCGGCCAGATGACCAAGTGCGACCTGTGCTACGACTACCGCTCGCAGGGTCAGGATCCCGCGTGCGTGGAGGCGTGCCCGACGCGCGCGCTCGACTGGGGTCCGATCGAGGATCTGCGCTCGGCGTACGGCACGGAGAATGGCACGGCGCCGCTGCCCGATCCGACGATCATGAAGCCGCGCCTCGTCATCACCCCCCACCGCGACGCCCAGCGTTGGAACAGCGCCACGGGCAGCATCTCGAACCCGGAGGAGATCTAATGAATCTGCATGAACTCCCCATGATCATCTTCACGGTCGTTTCTCAAATGGCCGTGGGCATGTTCGTGGTGCTCGGCGTGCTGGATCTGTGGCTGACCACGAAGGTCGACAACAAGACGGCAGACCGTCTCGTCACCCCGATCGTTTACCTGATCGGCCCGGTCCTCGTGCTCGCAATGATTACTTCAATGTTCCACATGAACGACATTTCGAACATGTTCAACGTCATCCGTAACGCGGGTAGTTCCTGGCTCTCACGCGAAATTCTC
>NZ_JBHWPL010000097.1:0-2853 GCF_043424875.1 Trueperella sp.
TTTGTTCCCTTTATCTCGACGAGGGCGAGATCCTCGCTCTCGTCGGCGAATCGGGATCGGGTAAATCCGTGACATCGCGGGCGGTTCTTGGCCTCTTGGCGGATAACGCCACCGCTTCGGGAACGATTCTGCTCGACGGCGTCGAAGTCATCGGGCTTCGAGGCGATAAGCTGCGCAACCTGCGCGGTGAAAAGGCTTCGATGGTGTTTCAGGAGCCGTCGTCGTCGCTCAACCCGGTTTACCCCATTTGGTGGCAGATCGGCGAAGGTCTACGTGCTCACAACCCCAAGCTCTCGAAGAAGGAGATCAAGGCTCAGGCCGTGCGCGCCTTGAAGACCGTGGGTATTCCCGATGCAGAAAACCGCATCGAGTACTACCCACACGAGTTTTCGGGCGGTCAAAAGCAGCGCATCATGATCGCGATGGCGCTCGCGATGGGAGCGGATCTCATCATTGCCGACGAGCCCACCACCGCTCTCGACGTCACCGTCCAGGCGGAGATTCTCAATCTTCTGCGTTCCATCCGGGATGAGTACAACACGTCGATCCTGCTGATCACGCACAACATGGGCGTGGTGGCGGACATCGCCGATTCGGTTGCGGTGATGTACCTCGGGGAGATCATTGAGCGCGCGCCGGCGAAGGAGATTTTCTACCGGCCCGTCCAGGACTACACGAAGACCTTGCTCGCATCGGTGCCTCACCTAGGCCGGGAGTCGGCGTCGAAAGACTTTTCAGATGAGAACTTCGAAGTGCTCGATTCCGGCGATACCGTGGTCGAGGCCTCGGCAATGGAAGTCACCTATCCGGGGCGGCTGGGTTCTCCGCCATTCCGGGCGGTGCGTGGGGTCGATCTAGCGATCCACGCTGGTGAGGTCTTTGGGCTCGTGGGCGAGTCCGGTTCGGGAAAGACCACTATCGGGCGCGCCATGGCGGGCCTCGAGAAGGTGACGGGCGGATCGCTCAAGGTGCTTGGCCATGAGATGCGCGGGTTCAAGGAGCGCAAGTTCCGGCCCCTGCGCAAGGATATTGGCTTCGTCTTCCAAGATCCGGCCACCTCGTTCGATCCTCAGCTCACGATCGGTAACGCGATTGCCGAGCCGATGGAGATTCACCGCCGCGACATGTCCGATTCTGATCGACGACGCCGTGTGAACGAGTTGCTCGAAGCGGTTCGGCTGCCGGGCTCGTACGCCACGCGCTTCCCGCACGAGCTTTCGGGTGGTCAGCGCCAGCGCGTTTCCTTCGCCCGTGCGCTCGCACTCGAGCCGAAGCTGGTGATCGCAGACGAGCCGACGTCGGCCCTCGACGTATCGGTGCAGGCCACGGTTCTCGAACTGTTTAAGGACCTGCAGGCGGAACTCGGTTTCGCGTGCCTGTTCATTACCCACGACCTTGCGGTGGTGGACATGGTGGCACACCGCGTGGGCGTGCTCTATCGGGGTGAGCTCGTGGAGATGGGGCGCGGATCGGACGTACTTGGAGATCCGCAGCACCCCTACACCAAGAAGCTCATTGCGTCGCTTCCGGTTCCGGATCCGATCGAGCAGGTAAAGCGCCGCGAGGCTCTGGCGGAGCTAATCGCGTCGGAGCGCTAGCCCCGCCCCGCGGCCCCGCCGCGCGACGCTCGCCCAGCCCCGCGAACCTTAGATCCACGTCGGCAGCCACATGTGTAGCTGCCAGAACCAGCGCGGCACCGGGATCGCTGTCCATATCGGATACCAGAACAGCGACGCCGCCAAAATCGTCGCCACGACGAAGCCGAGGAGGACCTTCGAGGCCCTGTTGGGCACCTTGATGTCGGCGTGATCGAGCATGATGCTCGATCTCGTCGCATGCACGCCGTTCGCGGCCAAGGCTGCCGGCGTCCCATCTTTGCTTGAACCGAGCACCACTAGGTCGTCCTCGGCGAGTGACGTTGCGCAGGCGGCACCGTCGTCGTCAATCTGCACTCGATGTGTTCGCGGCTCGGGCGGGCGTGGGCCGAGCATATCGGTGAGCCACGCCAACCCGTACACGAGGGCGAGCACCACGTATGGCAGGAAGGCGATCGCGTAAAACTGGAAGATTGTGCGGTCCGTGTACATGAGCCACGGTGCCCACATCGCAAGGTAGCCGGCGATGATCGCCCACGCGCGCCAGTCGCGACGCTTGATCGCGGCAATCACCACAATGATCAGGGCGAGGAGGGCAAGCCACCAGATGAACGGATTGCCAAGTGAAGTAATGGCCGCGACGCAGTCGTCGGAGGGGCAGGAGCCCGCCGGGAGCTCGTCGTTGCCGTCCCAAAAGAAGCTCACGGGCCGCAATTGGGGGAGCCACTGCCATGCCTGCGACTGGTACGAGTGTGGCTCAGAGAGCCCGGTGTGGAACTCCATAGATGCTTGGTGCCAGTGGATGAAGGAGTTCACCAGGTCGGGGGCTCCGTCGATCGGCATGGGGATCTGGTCGGCGGGTGGCAGTTCGGCATTGCGGGCTTGCTGGTCGGGGGCCCATTGGCGATCCCATCCGACGGGGTGAAGGAACCACGGCATGAAGGCGACGACGTAGGTCAGGATCGCCGTAGGTACAAGTTGGAAGAACGCGGGTACACCTTCGCGGAAGACGCCGGCGCCGAACCAGAGCCGGACACCTACAGCCTTCCGGACCGCGGCTCCCCAAGCGAAGACAAGTAGGCCGAACACCGCGAGCGCGTATGCGCCGGACCATTTCACGGAGCATGCGAGGCCGAGCATGACGCCGGCAACGAGGAGCCAAGGTCGCCACCAGGTAGATGGCGCCCACGGGTCGGCGGGGATAATTGTTGCTTCACGCGGCTTGCGGGCCTGCGGCCCGTCGTTCCATGCGAGTTGA
>NZ_JBHWPL010000098.1:0-4384 GCF_043424875.1 Trueperella sp.
GTCGATGATCTCGGCCTCGCTCGTCGCGTTCACGACGCTGGCGACGGGGCCGCCCACGCCGATCGTCGTCATCTGCGCCAGTGAGCGCGTGCCACGCATACGGTGGGACGGGACTGGCGGGACCGTCGTCGTCGGTTCGGACGGTTCGGGAATAGAGCAGGTCACAAACGCTCCTTAGCCTTAGGTTTCGTTCGACTTACGCTTCATGTACCAATCGAAGGCGGCGTAAATCGGCTTGTTGACGACGAGGTCGAATTCGCCGATCTTCTCGAAAATGACGGCGTTGAAGCGCGACTTGAACTCGAGCAGGGAATCCTCCAACGAGCCGTCCACGCCGCCGAGCGAGACGTAGTCCGCGCCGCCGTCGAAGGCGTGCTGGAGGGTCTCGACCCACACGAGGTCCTGAGCGGTGATCGTGCCGTAATCGCGATTCGTCCCGGCGTAGAGCATCTCGAAGCCGCGGCCGTAGCTAACGGACAGGCAGCCGGCGAGCGTCACCTCGTCGCCGTCGATCTCGTGGCGTTCTTCCATCTCCTGCAAGCGCTTCTTGCGGCTCTTGATCTGGTCGGTGAGCTGGCGGCGCTTGTTCTTCGCGTTCTCGTCGGTCGCCTCGAGCTGTTCGGCAAGATCGGCGATCTGGGTGGTGTACTCCTCGATCGCGTTCTTGATGTCGAGGTTGGAGAGGATGAGCACCGCGTCGTCGCCATAGGCGTTCATGATGCGCTCGTAGTAGGCGCGCGGGCGCAGCGTGATGTCCTTTTCTTCCTCGGTGGCGTGAATGACGGAGAGGAACTTGTCCAGATCGTCGATCGTGCCGCGGTAGACGTCCGCTTGGCGCTGACGTGCGCGCTTGTAGAAATCACGGGTGCGGCGCGGCATGGTCTTGAGGATGTCCGAGGCGTCGTCGGGCCGCAGCATCGCCGTCATGAAACGGGGCTGCAGGGTCTGATGCAGGCCGGTGAAGAATCCTCGGTGTCGGAAGCCGGCGGCCTCGATCGACTCGCGCAGCGCGGTCGCCTCGGGGCCATACTCCTGCGGGAAGTCCTCCCGGACGCCCTGCTTGACGGGCACCGGCGGGTCAATACGCACGGCAATCGCGCGCGACTTCTTCGCGTAGTTGCCAAGGCCGCGCAGGTAGGCCTGCATGACGGGCACGTTCTCGTAATCACCGATCGGGCCGTGGGGCACGTACCAGAACGAGTAGCCAAGGGGCAGGGGGCGCTTGAGGACAAGACCTGCGACGACGATATTGCCATCCGCGTCCTCGACCGCCGTGAGCGTGGAGCGCCACTCGGCCTTCACATCCGCCCACGTGGAGGATTGGAGCAGGTTGCACTGGGGATGCTGCGTAACGAACTCGTCGTACTTGGCCGCATCGACATCCGTAACAAAAGTAAGCTTCATGTTTCCTTCCGGTGGTTGCACAACCCATTATCTCACTCTGCGCAACCGAAATGGCACATCGTGGTCAACCATCGACCCCGAAAACAAAAGTGAGGCCCGTGTGGGCCTCACTCATGTGTTGGTTCCTAGCGCGTTTCGCGGTGCGTGGTCGACGCGTTACACCTAGGGCAGTACTTCTTCATTTCCAGACGATCCGGCGTGTTACGACGGTTCTTCTTCGTAATGTAGTTGCGCTCCTTGCAAACCTCGCATGCGAGGGTGATCTTGGGGCGAACGTCTGCAGACTTAGTAGCCACTGTTTTTCCTCACGTTCGGCTTGGAAGCTGATGCTTCATCGTTCTGTAGCAGGGCGGTTGCCCTCCTGGTCGTAGCGAGAGCGGGGTTTGAACCCGCGACCTCACGATTATGAGTCGTGCGCTCTGACCAACTGAGCTACCTCGCCTCAAACACTCCACGGAAATTTTCATTCCCAAGAAATGAATGGAGCCCCGAGAGGGAATCGAACCCTCGACCTTCTCCTTACCATGGAGACACTCTGCCGACTGAGCTATCGGGGCGGCGCTGGCAAGCTTACCAATAATGGCGAGCCCTCCAACATCGCTTGGCGGTGAGACTCACCACCTGCGAGCTACATGCGTAGCTGTGGCGGATGAGGGATTCGAACCCCCGTAGCTTTCGCGTCTGATTTACAGTCAGATACCATTGGCCGCTCGGTCAATCCGCCTCGATATGGATGCGATCCATATGCGACTATTGAGATTAGCAAACCGCACCGTAGGGGTGTCAAACTAATTTGGATTCCCGAAGTGCCGTAATGGTCACACTTGCACGGCTCGGCTAATCTGGTGGAAGACGCCGAGCACGGCCGGGCACAGAGGTGGTTCGGTTGGCTCGCGGTTTTTCACTATTCGGGGCAGGATTTCAGGCACTAATCAATCAGGAACTACTAGAGGGAGATGCAGTGGCAAATTCATCGTTCGACGTCGTCAGCCGTTACGACGCGCAGGAAGTAGATAACGCCGTCAACCAGGCAGCGAAGGAGATCGGCCAGCGCTACGACTTCCGAAACGTCGGCGCCTCAGTTGTGCTGACGGGCGAAACGATCACGATGAAGGCGAACTCCGCCGAACGCGTGCTCGCGATCTGGGACGTCCTCCAGACCAAGCTCATCCGCCGCGGCCTCTCGCTGAAGCAGGTAGACGTTGGCGACGGCGAGCCCAAGCCGTCGGGCAAGGAGTACCAGCTCGTTGGCTCGCTCAAGGAGGGCATCAGCCAAGAGACCGCGAAGAAGATCACCAAGCTGATTCGCGACGAGGGCCCCAAGTCCGTCAAGGCGCAGATTCAGGGCGACGAGGTGCGGGTGCAGTCGAAGTCTCGCGATGACCTGCAACAGACCATCGCGTTGCTCAAGGGCGCCGACGTGGACGTGGCGCTCCAGTTCGTCAACTACCGGTAGGCGCCACCGGCCGGCAGGCGGTTAAGCCCTGCCTGCCTAGTACAGCTTGCCGTCGTGCTCTTCGCCACGCGAGACGGCCGTCATGGTCTCTCGTTCAACGACCTTGATGCGCGCACGGCCTGCCTGCGCGCCAAGTGCCATCTCGAATGCTTCGAGGAGCTCCCAGCCGCGCCACGTCGTGAAGCGCACGCCGCGGTCTTCGAGCACAGCGCGGGTCTCGTCCCAGCCCACGGCGTCGGTGGTCGCATGCAAGATGCCAGCCTCGAAATCCTCGACGAGGTGGCCAATGGTTTCTTGCGCGTCGGACTTGGTTGAGCCGATGAGGCCAACCGGGCCGCGCTTGATCCAGCCCGTGGCGTACATGCCCGGGACTACGTCGCCGCCCGGCTCGGAAGTCACGCGACCTTCGAGGTTCGGCACAACTCCGTTGATGTCATCAAACGGCGCGCCCGGGATGGGCGAGGAGAAGTAGCCAACGGCGCGGTACACGGCCTGCACAGGGTAGTCGATGAACTCCCCCGTGCCCGCTACCGAGCCATCGCCTTGAAGCGCCGTGCGCTCCATGCGGATGCCCTCGACGTGCTCATCGCCAAGAATCTCGGCCGGTGCCTGCAACATGTGGATGTGAATCCGACGCGAGGCGGTCAGGTCCTCTTCCTCTTGGAAGACCCACTCGGTGAGCTGCTCGACGACCTGGCGGGTCATCTTGGACTCTTCCATCGCCTTTTCCGAGCCCTCGTCGTAGTCGAAGTCTTCGGGGTAGACGATGATGTCCACGTCGTTGAGCTGGCCCAGTTCGCGCAGCTCCATCGGCGTGAACTTCACCTGCGCCGGCCCGCGCCGGCCAAACACGTGAACATCGGTGATCGGCGAGGAGCGGAAGCCCTCCTCCACGTTCTTCGGGATGTCGGTGCTCATCAGATCCTCGGGATGCTTGGCGAGCATGCGCGCGACGTCGAGTGCCACGTTGCCAACACCGAGGACTGCCACCTGCTCGGCCTCGAGCGGCCAGGTGCGGGGGTAGTCCGGGTGGCCGTCGTACCAGTAGACGAAGTCGGCAGCGCCGTAGACCTCGGGAAGGTCGGCGCCCGGGATCGCGAACGGTGCGTCCTTGTCTGCGCCGGTGGACAGGATGACGGCGTCGTAGTGCTCGTGCAGCTCGTCGAACGTCAAATCCTTGCCGATCTCAACGTTTCCGACCAGGCGGATGTCGCCACGCTGGAGCACGTTATACAACGCGTTGATGATCGCCTTGATTCGCGGGTGATCAGGAGCAACCCCGTAGCGCACGAGCCCATAGGGGGCCGGCAGCTTTTCATAGAGGTCGATCTGCACGTCGATTCCCGACTTCGAGAGAATGTCCGACGCGTAAATACCGGCTGGGCCGGCTCCGATGACTGCAACATGGAGTGGACGATCTGCCACGTTTACCTCTTCCGATTCCTGGCGCCGGGCCTCCCGGCATAGACGCCCATCTTCTTAGTTGCCGCCGGTCCAAGTTCCTAGGTAAAGACGGTGGAGTAT
>NZ_JBHWPL010000099.1:0-20731 GCF_043424875.1 Trueperella sp.
GGTGTCCCACTTCGCCGACGCCATCGACCTCGACACCCTGAAACGCCACCAAGACCGAATCCGCATCGCCCTGGCCGACGTCACAAAACGCCTGGACGCCGCACGGCACGACCACGAAGGCCCCCGCCAACACCTCGCCACCGCCCTACGACTCCTCGCCGACTGCGCCCAGATGTACGAACGAACCGACGACCACGGCAAACGGCTAGCCAACCAAGCCTTCTACCACCGCATCCTCATCACCGAGGACGAAAAAGCGGCGATCCAGCTCAACGAGCCGTTCGCCGCCCTCACACCAGAACCCGCATCAACCGATGTCAGGTGTTCTAGTACGTCTTCAATTGTGGAGCCGAGGGGACTCGAACCCCTAACCCCCTGCTTGCAAAGCAGGTGCGCTACCAATTGCGCCACGGCCCCTTAGAAATCGACCGGATCAGTAACCTGCTGCCAGATTGCCTGACGCTGCAGATTCTCCTGAACCTTTAGGAAGATTACTAGTCCTCCTGCCAAGGTCGCAACTGCGAAAATTGCTTTTCTCATGTTGACCTTTCTCGATTCCCGGAGTGGGCGTAGGTGGACTCGAACCACCGACCTCCACATTATCAGTGTGGCACTCTAACCGGCTGAGCTATACGCCCCGGGTTTGCGCCCTTTTCGTGCGCCGAATTAGATTAACTCATTTACTCCGTCATATTCAAACCGCCGTTACGGCAAGCGCTACACTTCACAGTTTGATTCCGCCGCGGCGTTCTCCCACGTCCCCGCCGCGTCGCACGTGCCCGAGATAGCAAAATGCCCCGCTTCGTAAGCGGGGCATTCGCGGTTGAAGATTTACTCGTCGGTCACGGTGATATACAGACCGCCCACCAGCATCGCAATGACGTTGTAGAGCAGGGCGAGAACCGTTCCAAACAGCGTCAGAAGCACGACTTCAATCACGCCGACGACGACGGCGAAAGACACCACGCGCCCGAAGTCCATAAATTGGCCCAGCTCGAGCAGCGGCTCGGAGTTCAGCGTCACGAGCAGGTCATCGATTCGAGCCCACACGTGCATCGCGTCCATGACGAACCACAAAATAATCGAGGCAACCACGATCATGATGCCGATACCCACCGAAATGAGGAAGGACAGCTTGAGGGCCGACAGCGGATCGACCTTCGAAATCGTCATGCGCACACGGCGGATGCCGACGTCCTTGCGCAGGGGCACGGCCACTTGCTCTTCAGCCGCGAAGGCGCTGTGCTGTCCCTTCGATGCCCATTCGGTATCCTGCGTAGTCTCAGTCATGAGCTCTCTCCGTCGTTCAATAATTCGCTAGATATGACGCTACCGCGTTTTGCCAGTTTGCTCATCACTCTTCGCCCGGAACGTCGTCACGTTCTGGCGTTTCATCAACGGACGGCGGCGTGGCTGCGGACCCCGCAGAGCTTGCCGAGTCCGACGACGGCGCAGATCCAGCAGAATCGGCAGAATCGGCCGAGCCGGCGTCGGTCTCAAGGTGCGGTGCCATGGCAATGACGTGATCACCGTTGTCGGGGCGAACAAAACGCACGCCCTGAGTGTTGCGGCCGGTCAGGTTGACCTCATCCACGGACGAGCGCACAACCTTGCCGCCCTCCATGATGACGAGCACCTCGTCTCCCGGCTGAGTGATCAGTGCACCTACGAGCGCGCCGCGCTGTTCCACGACCTTGGCCACGCGGATGCCGAGACCTCCACGACCCTGCGGACGATACTCGTCGATGCTCGTGCGCTTGGCGAAGCCACCGTCGGTAATGACGAACACTTCCGAATCGGGTCGAACAACTTCCATCGTGAGCAGCGAATCGCCGGAGCGGAACTTCATGCCGCGCACGCCCGACGTCGCGCGTCCCATCGGACGCAACGTCTCGTCGTCGGCGACGAATCGCAGCGACTGGCCCTTCTTCGATACGAGGATGAGCTCGTCACCGTCGTTAATCAGACGGGCGGAGACCACCTGGTCGGTGCTGCCGTCCACGTGTTCGCGCAGGTTGATGGCGATGAGGCCGCCCGTGCGGGTGGAATCGTAATCGGACAGGCGCGTCTTCTTGACCAGGCCGTCCTCCGTGGCGAGCACGAGGTAATCGGCCTGATCGTAGGTGCGGAGCGTGAAGGCGGAGGCGATTTCCTCGCCCGGCTGCATCGCCAGCACGTTCGCCACGTGCTGACCCTTCGACTCGCGTGAACCCTCGGGGATCTCGTATCCCTTGACCCGGTAGACGCGGCCCAGGTTCGTGAAGAACAGATGCCAATCGTGGGTGGAGGCAATGCCCATGTGTTCGACGACGTCGTCGGAACGTAGCGTCGTCCCCTTGACTCCCTTGCCGCCGCGCCGCTGGGCGCGGTACTCGGAGACCTTCGTGCGCTTGATGAAGCCCGATCGCGTGACGGTCACGACGACGTCCTCTTCGGTAATGAGGTCTTCCTCGGACATCTCACCGTCGAACGGAAGGATGGTCGTGCGGCGATCATCGCCGTACTTGTCCACCACCGTGGCGAGCTCCTCGGACACGATGGCGCGCTGGCGCTCCGGCTTGGCGAGGATATCCCTATAATCTTCGACTTCAGCGAGCTTCTCGTCTCGCTCGTCAAGAATCTTCTGACGCTCGAGAGCCGCAAGGCGGCGCAGCTGCATCGCGAGGATGTGATCGGCCTGGACCGGATTGATGTCGAGCAGGTCGATGAGGCCCTGGCGGGCGTCGTCGGCTGTGGGCGAGCGGCGAATGAGCGCGATGACCTCGTCCAACATGTCGAGAGCCTTGACGAGGCCCTCCAAAATCATGAGGCGCTCTTCGGCCTTGCGCAGGCGGTAGGCGGTACGGCGGGAGATGACCTCAATCTGGTGCTGAACCCAGTAGTAGATGAATCCATCGAGGGACAGGGTTCGCGGCACGCCGTCGACGAGCGCCAGCATGTTCGCCGAGAAGTTCTGCTGGAGCTGGGTGTGCTTGTACAGGTTGTTGAGAACGACCTTCGGCACGGCGTCGCGCTTGAGGACGATCACGATGCGCTGGCCGGCGCGGCCGGAGGACTCGTCGCGAATATCCGCGATGCCCGTCAGGCGGCCTTCCTTGACACCTTCGACCATGCGGTCAAGGAGGCGATCCGGGTTGACTTGGTAGGGCAGATCGGTGACCACGAGGCATTGGCGGCCGTGAATCTCTTCGACTTCGACGATCGCACGCTGGGTGATCGGGCCGCGGCCGGTGCGGTAGGCCTGCTCAATCCCCTTCTTGCCGAGGATCGTGGCGCCGGTCGGAAAATCGGGACCCGGGATGCGCTCGAGCAACGCTTCAAGGAGCTCGTCTCGGCTTGCTTCCGGATTCTCGAGATACCACTGGGCACCCGAGGCGACCTCGCGCAGGTTGTGCGGCGGGATGGAGGTAGCCATGCCGACTGCGATGCCTTCCGAACCGTTGATGAGCAGGTTCGGAATCCGGGCGGTGAGCACCTTCGGTTCCTGGACCGAGCCGTCGAAGTTCGGTTCGAAATCAACCGTGTCTTCGTTGATGTCTCGCACGAGTTCGACGGCGAGCGGGGCCATGCGAGCCTCGGTGTATCGGGCCGCGGCCGCGCCAAGATCGCCGGCGGTTCCGAAGTTGCCCTGCCCGGACACGAGCGGGTAACGCATTGCCCAGGGCTGGACGAGGCGGACCATCGTGTCGTAAATCGCGGCGTCGCCGTGTGGGTGGTAGTGCCCCATGACGTCGCCGACAATCTTCACGGACTTCGAGAAGGAGGAGTCTGGGCGGTAGCCGCCGTCCCACATCGCGTAGATGACGCGGCGATGGACGGGCTTCATGCCGTCACGGACGTCGGGCAGTGCGCGCCCGACGATGACGGACATCGCATAATCGAGGTAGGAGGTCTCCATCTCCTTTTGGAGATCGACCTCTTTCACGGAATCGTGGTCGGGTGTTTCGATCGTCGTATCTTCGCTCACGGTAATCCTTAAATGTCGAGGAATCGCACGTCACGGGCATTGCGCTGGATAAAGGAGCGCCGCGATTGCACGTCCTCGCCCATCAACACGGAAAACGCTTCATCGGTGGCTGCAGCCTCGCCGATGTTGACTCGCTTCAGCGTGCGAGTCTCCGGATTCATCGTGGTGCTCCACAACTCCGAATCGTTCATTTCACCAAGACCCTTGTATCTCTGGATGCCTTGGCCCTCAGCCTTGGGCAGCTTCTTTCCCTCGGCGAGGCCAGCCTGGAGAACCTCATCGCGCTCCGCGTCCGAGAACACGTATTCGTGCGGGGCGTTCGTCCACTTGATGCGATAAAGCGGCGGCATCGCGAGGTAGATATATCCACCCTCGATGAGCGGCTTCATATAGCGATACACGAGCGTGAGCAGCAGCGTAGCGATGTGCTGGCCATCCACGTCCGCATCCGCCATGAACACAATCTTGTGGTAGCGCAGCTTGTTGATATCGAACTCTTCGCCGATGCCCGTGCCGAACGCCGTGACGAGGTTCTGGACCGTATCCGAGCTTAGCGCACGATCGAGGCGGGCCTTTTCCACGTTGAGGATTTTGCCACGGATCGGCATGATCGCCTGATTGTACGGATCTCGGCCGTTGACGGCCGATCCCCCTGCCGAGTCACCCTCGACGATGAAGATCTCACACTCTTCGGGATGGCGCGACGTGCAATCCTTGAGCTTGCCCGGCATCGCCGCCGATTCGAGAACCGACTTGCGGCGCGTGGCCTCGCGAGCCTTGCGCGCGGCCATACGTGCCTGGAACGCCTGCGTGGCCTTGCGAATAACCTCGCGGGCCTCGTTCGGATTCATATCAAACCAGTCGTTGATCCGCGCGTACGTCTGCTGCTGGACGTAGGTGCGCGCCTCGGTATTGCCGAGCTTCGTCTTCGTCTGACCTTCGAACTGCGGCTCGCCCAGCTTGACGGAGAGCACGACGGCGAGACCCTCGCGAACGTCGTCGCCAGACAGGTTCGGATCCTTGTCCTTAAGCAGATTCTTCTCGCGCGCGTACTTGTTAATCACGGAGGTCAGCGCCGTTCTGAAGCCCTCTTCGTGAGTTCCGCCCTCGGTGGTGTTAATCGTGTTGGCGAAGGTGTGCAGCGTTTCGGAATACGCGTTCGTCCACTGCATCGCCACTTCGAGCGAGATCTTCTTCTCCTCGTCCTCCGCCTCGAAGTAGATGGTCTCCTCGTGGACAGGCTCGACCTTCTTGGTCTTGACGAGGTGCTCGACGTAGTCGCGCAGACCGCCGTCGTACTGGTAAGAGACCTCGAGCTTGGGTTCCTCGACCTCGGTCAGGGACTCGGACGAGCCCACAACTTCCTCGCCCTCGGCAACCGCCTGCTCGCGCTCATCGGTGAGCGTGATGCGCAGGCCCTTGTTGAGGAAGGCCATTTGCTGGAGGCGATGGCGCAGCGTCTCGAAGTCGAACTCGACGGTTTCGAAAATTTCTGCGTTCGGCCAGAACGTCTGCGTGGTTCCGGTTTCGTCCGTCTTCTCGCCCTTCTCGAGCGGGGCAACGGGCACGCCGTTTTCGTAGGAAATGCGCCAAACGTAGCCGTCGCGCTTGACCATCGTGTCCATGCGGGTGGACAACGCGTTCACAACCGAGACGCCCACGCCGTGCAGACCACCGGAGACGGCGTACGATCCCGAGCCGAACTTTCCGCCGGCGTGCAGGACGGTCATGACCACCTGAACTGCGGGAAGACCTTCGCCTGGGTGGATGTCGACGGGAATTCCTCGGCCGTCATCCTCCACGCGCACGCCGCCGTTGTCGAGGAGCGTGACCTCAATGTGGCTTGCGTATCCCGCGAGCGCTTCATCGACCGAATTATCGACGACCTCGTAAACCAAGTGATGCAGGCCACGTTCACCGGTCGATCCGATATACATACCGGGGCGCTTGCGCACTGCCTCGAGTCCTTCGAGAACGGTAATATTGGAGGCGTCATACGACTGCTCGGACGATACCGCTCCGACCCTGCCGTTCGACGTTCCGTCCGTCTTATTTTCTGCCACGCTTGGCATCTCCTAACGCTCGCACATGTGGTGTGCGTCTCTTTAAGCGACCGTAAACGCCCTTTAGAGGCATTGAGCCTCGTTTTGGTGGGTCCCTACCATTTTGGCCGTGCCTGTAATTATATCGCTTGCACGGCGTGATATCGACTTACAAGGCCGCCTGTCGATTCTTGTAACGTCTGGCATTCTGTGGAGAAATTTCGCGCCCAGCAACCGCTTCGGGTCCCTCTCCAGCGAGGGTCTTCCGATCGCGCACGCCACTCGCCCGCGTCTCCCCCGGGCGACGTCGTTCGCGGGCCTATCCGTAGGTGTCGCGAGGCCCTCTGCCGGGTACCGAGTACGGACCATGCTTCCACGAGGGGGCATTCGGGCCGTTGACCACGATCTCCTTCACAACTCCCTCGCCCACTTCGTCGGCGAGTTTCTTATCAAGGAATGCCAAAAGCGCGCGAATCTGGGTCTGCCACGAGGTGGACTTTGCTCGCAGTGTCAACACGCCGTCGTCGGAAAAATCTTCTACCACGCAGTTCTGCGCGAGCGCGGGTCCCACAATCTCCGGCCACCTGGCCGCGACCGCGCCGACGTCGAGGTTCGTTTTCCATCCCATTCGCTCGATGAGACCGGTGTAGACGAAGCTCAGCGATTTCGGATCTCGCTTGGAAGGCCGCGCGCCCGAGCCCACATCTTGCCCCGGGCTCGGCACGAAGACGTCCTCCCCCATCTGATCCTGATCGAGCAGCGGGTTGTGCGTTTCGATGCGACGCCGCACCCAGCCGTGCCGTTCGGCCATGCGGCGGGCGCGCTCGAGAGTTTCGAGCGGGAGGCGATCGCCGTACTTATCTGCGGCCGCGTCCTTTGCCTGTGCGATTTTGTCTCGCGAGACCGTGGGCTTCATTGCTCGCCACCCTCATCGAACTCGCGGGTGACGACCCCGTCGTGGACGAGGAATCGGATCCCACCGAGGTCGGGCAGATCGTCGCCCACCGCCGCGGTCACAAACACCTGCTCGGCCTCGTCAACGATCTCGGCGAGTCGCAGTCGACGCCGGGAGTCGAGCTCCGCAAACACGTCATCGAGGATGAGGATCGGCTCCTCGTCCTCCGCCCAGTCCCCGGACACGTGGCTGCGCAACAACTTCCATGACCCCAGCCGCAGAGCCAGCGCAAACGACCAAGATTCTCCGTGCGAGGCGAAACCCTTCGCGGGCAGCGTGCCAAGGCTGAGTTCGAGCTCGTCGCGATGCGGTCCGACAAGGTTCACGCCGCGATCGATTTCCTCGGAGTGCCACTCGCGCAGCGTTTCGAGCATCGCCTGTTCGGTGGCGGCCACGTCTTGGAGCTCGGTTTCATGGTCGGCGACGCCGTTGCGGTACGTTTCGCCGTCGTCGCCGGTTAATTCCTGGGGGCCGGGCAGCGACCACCCACGGCGCTCGTCCAGATTCGCCGCGTAGTCGATGCGGGCGATGCCACGGCCGCCGGAGACGTCGGTGTAATACTCCTCGACGAACGGGCGCAGGCCCGAGATGATCTCCGCGCGCGCCGCGATAATCTGCGCGCCGTACTTTGCGATCTGGGCGTCCCAGATATCGAGGGAAGCCTCGTCGTAAAACCCGTCCCGGCGTCGTGCTTTACGTAGCGTCTTGAGCAACGCGCCGCGCTGGCGCAGCGCCTTGTCGTACTCGCTCTTGACGGCCGCGAGGCGCGGGCGGAACTGAATCATCAGGTTGTCGAGGAAGCGCCGGCGGGCGGAGGGATCGCCCTTGATGAGCTCGAGATCCTCGGGCGCGAACACCACGGCGCGAACGATCCCCAGGAGGTCGGCTGGCCGCGCGTTTCCGCGATTTATTCGGGCGCGATTGGCCTTGCCGGTGAGGATTTCCACCTCGACCATCGTCGCGGATTCGCCGCGGCGGACCTTTGCCCGCACGACGCCGGCATTCGCACCCTGGCGAACGAGCGCCGTATCGGCGACCACGCGATGGGACGTGAACGTGGCTAGGTAGGCGATGGCCTCGACGAGGTTCGTCTTGCCCTGGCCATTTTCACCCACGAAGGTGACAACGCCCGGCTCGAGCTCGAGCACGACCTCGCGATACGACCGGAAATCGTGTAACGCCAGATCTGTGATGTACAAGGGTCTTGCGCGGGCCTAGTTCGCGCCGAAGGTGCGGATGGGCATGAGCAGGAGGCGGAAATCGTCGTCGACATTTCCTTCCTCATCCTGCGCCGTCACAACCGCGGGCTTCGTCGGATGCGTGAACGAAAGGCGTACAAACTCCGTGTCAATCACCGAGAACCCTTCCTGAAGGAAGACCGGGTTGAACGCCATCTTCAGCTCTTCACCCTCAAGTTCCGCGGGGAGGACCTCGGAGACCTGCGCGTTATCGCCATGCCCTGCCTCGAGCACAACTTCACCCTCGGAAAACGACAGTCGCACCGCGGCGTTCTTCTCGACCACGAGCCGCGAACGCTTGATGCCCTCGAGGATTTCAAGGCGATTCATCACCACGAAGCCGTTGACTTCCGTGGGGAACAGCGAGCGGACCTGCGGGTATTCGCCGTCGATCAGCTGGATTGTGTTGCGGCGACCGCCGGCGGAAAAGCCGATCAGAGCGCCCATTCCCTGATCCTGCAGCGCAACCTCGATCGGGCCCGACGAGCCGAGCGCCTTGGCGACGTCGAGGAGTCGCGAGGCACGCACGAGGATTCGCTTCGAAATATCCGACGACGACGGCGTCCAGCCCAGATCGCGAATCGCCAAGCGGTAGCGGTCGGTAGCCATAAGGGAGAGCTTGTCCCCCTCGATCTCGATGCACACCGAGACGAGCATTGGAAGCGTGTCATCGTTCGACGCCGCGATCGTCACCTGAGACACGGCCTTTTCCCATTCGGCGCCGTCGATTTGACCAATGACGGGCGGCATCTCGGGGAGCTCCGAATAGTCTTCGGTGGACATCGTTTTCATCGAGAAGTGCGAGGAGCCGCACTCGATCTCGAGCATTCCTCCCTCGACGTTCAGGTCAATCTGGCGAGCGGGCAGCGAGCGGGAGATTTCCGCGAGGAGCTTGCCGTTGACCAGCACGTCTCCAGGTTCATCGACAGTGCCATCGATTGTGATGTGAGATGAAATATCAGAATCGCGCGAGCCGAGTGAGATGGTCCCGTCTTCTGCTGCCACGATGTGCATGCCTGCGAGGACAGGGATAGCAGGGCGATTGGGAATGGTACGCGATGCCCACGTGACCGCATCGGTAAAGATGTCATGATCGACGCTAATTTTCACCGTCAAACCTACTTTCATTTAATACTGGCACTACTTTACGCGAGGACGCACGGTTTTGCCCTCCCGTATAGCATCCGAATGACACGCACCTGGGCGACGAGAGTCGGTGGCCGAAGAGTGTCATTCTAGTTTTTCTTTGTAGTAGTAGTTGTAGCCTTTGTGGATTCTGTGGAGAACCGGATTTGTCCTTGCTATTGTGCGATCTTCACAGTGTGGATAGCTGTTGGTATAACGCTGCGAGCAACCGGCTCATTTTGTGGATGGAACACTTGAGGTCTCTGACTATCCGCAGTTTTTGGTCGTTTCTCCACTGATTTCGTCTGACTGCTCGCTTCGTTTTCCACAGATTCTGTGGAAAACCTGAGCGAACGGAAATACTAGTGATTCTCGGCCAGCTGCGCCTGTTCTTTACCCGCCTGCTTGATCCGGGCGATGAGTTCCGTGACCTGATTGAAGACCGTCTGCTTTTCGGCCATCAATTTTTCGATCTTACGAAGCGCGTTCAGCACGGTCGTGTGATCTCGCCTGTTAAAGGATTCCGCAATCTTTGGTAAAGAAAGATCGGTCATTTCCCTGCACAGATACATCGCGATGTGACGCGGCTGAGTGAGCGTGCGCGTGCGGGTTGGGGACTTGAGATCTTCCGGCGTCACCCCGAAATACGCCGACGTCTGACTCATAATCAGCGCTGCGGTGACGGTGACCGAACTCGGGTCAGACATCATGTCCTTGAGAGCCGTTTCAGCGACGTCGATCGTGACGGGAACGTCGAACAGGCCCGCGTAGGCCGTGACGCGGCGAAGGGATCCTTCCATCTCGCGCACGTTGGTCGTGATGCGCGAGGCTATGAATTCGAGGACCTCGCGTGGCACGTCTAGCTTTTCCGACGCGGCCTTCTTCTCCAGGATCGCGATACGGGTTTCGAGGTTTGGAAGGTCAATATTGGCAACGATTCCCGAGGCGAACCGCGAGATCATGCGGTCCTCGAAGCCGTCGAGTAGGCGGGGAGCCACATCCGAGGTAATGACGATCTGCTTATTAGCGTTCGCCAGGGCGTTGAACGTGTTGAAGAACTCCTCCAGGGTTCCTTCCTTGTTGGACAGGAACTGGATGTCGTCAATGAGGAGGATGTCGACTGACCTGAACAGGTTCTTGAAGTTGTGACCCTGCTGCGTCCTCATCGCGTTAATGAACATATTCGTGAACTCTTCCGAGCTCACGTAGAGAACGCGGCTGCCTGGGAACAGGCTGATGTAGTAGTTCCCGATCGCGTGCAGGAGGTGGGTCTTGCCCATGCCCGAGTCGGAGTACAGGAACAGCGGATTGTAGGTTGACCCTGGTGCCTCGGCGACCGCAAGTGCGGTCGCGTGTGCAAAGCGATTTGATTCGCCGATCACGAAGTTTTCGAAGGTGTAGCGCGGATTGAGGTGGGCGTCGGACTGATCCTTGTTCGTCTGAATCCGCGGCAACATCGGGCTCAGGCGCTCTTTGGGAGACGCGGGAAGATCGTAATTCGAATACTCGGCATCCGAACGAGCGGGCTCGGGCGCGCGGAAGTCGGAGTCAAAGGGGAAGTTATCGACGGAGTGTAGAGCGCGGTCCGCCGACGGAACGGGCTGTTCTGAATATGCAACCTCGTCGGTCTGAGGGGAGGAATCTTGCCACGCGTCTTGGCGCAGCGACTGTTCCTGCAACTGCTCTTGCCACTGTTGATCGGGATTCTGCCACGTCTGGACTGCTGGCGGTGCCGGCGTCGTTGATTGTTCGGACAGGGACGAATCAACGGAAATCACGAGGCGAACGTTGCGTCCCAGGATGTCAGAGAGACGATCTTCCATGATTGTTGAGACATGTTCGTTTAACCAGTCTTTAACGAAGTCTGACCCAACGCCGATCATGAAAATATCGTCGGCCGTGGCGAGCGGGTGTGCGAGGCGGACGAAGGCCGTCTGGGAGTCGGAGAGCTCTCCCTGTGCACGAAGTAATTCTGTTGCGGCCGTCCACGCATCACGCGCCGGTGAGCTATCCGCCATCGTTCTCCTTAGTTCCTCATTGATCCAATACCCACCCATAGTAGAGAAAAAAATGTGGAAAGTCAGGCGAGTTATCCACAAAGTTGTTCACATGTGTGGATATTACATCTTTGTAATTCGATTCCCGGATCCGCGCGGATTCAGAACAAAGATCCAACCACAGAAGAAACCACAGCTGTGGAGATCGCGAAAAAGTGGAATAGGTCAAACTTTTCCTCAGCTGTGGTTTGATCGAATGCTTGTTATATCTGTCACCGGAGAGGTCTCAATCGTTGACCTTTCGGCGAAAACTCCAGTAAAGTCAACGAGTCATGTGTGATAAGCACACGGCCTCGAAGTTCTCAGCTCGAGGCACTCTCAACGTCAAGATCTAGATTTAGGTGGTCTCAGAATGACTACGAAGCGCACTTTCCAGCCGAACAACCGTCGTCGTTCCAAGGTGCATGGCTTCCGCAAGCGCATGTCCACGCGTGGCGGCCGTGCAATTCTTGCTGCTCGTCGCCGTAAGGGACGCGCCAAGCTTTCTGCATAAATGCTTCCCGCAGCTCACCGAATGCGAGCGGCAGCGGACTTTCGCGCCGCCTCTCGCCACGGACTGCGGGCAGCAAACAGATACTTCGTCATCCACGTCGTGGAAGGCGAACCCGGAGCCGGCCTTTTGGTCGGCTTCACTGTCAGTAAGAAGGTGGGCAACGCCGTCGTGCGAAATCAGGTGCGGCGAAGGCTACGGCACATCATGCGCGACTACCTCGAGATTCCGGCGTCGAAGGTCGTTATCCGAGCGCGTCCCGGTAGCGCAACTGCCTCCTCGCAGGAGCTACGCGAGGCCCTCCACACAGAACTAACCCGGCTTGGAATGGTCCATGCGTAACCCGGTCGCCGCAGTACTCACTGGCGCGATTCGGTGGTACCAAAAGCACATTTCTGCCAACACCCCACGTCGGTGCAGGTATCAACCCACCTGTTCCGCGTACGCCCTGGAGTCGATTCAGGTTCACGGGGTAATTAAAGGTACACTCTTAGGTACATGGCGGCTTCTTCGTTGCAATCCTTGGTCAAAGGGTGGCGTGGACTGGGTGCCCGACAAGGGTAAATGGCCGACGAAGCCACTGGGATACAAAGAACTCATCGCGTACCGCGACAACGAAACAGATCATCAGGCCACACGTGGCCATGGCGATGATCACGACGCACCATAAGGAGCTTCAGTCGATGGATACCATCCTCTACCCCATCATGTGGGTCATTTCGTACATCATGTACGGAGTGCATGAACTTCTCACCATGATCGGAATGGAGAGCGGTTCGGGCCCAGCGTGGGTGCTGTCGATCGTGGGCCTCACGGTTTTTATCCGTATCCTGATCATTCCGCTGTTTAACAAGCAGACGCGCGCATCTCGCGCCGGTCAGGAACTTCAGCCCGAAATCAAGAAGATCCAGAAGAAGTACAAGGGCCGCACCGATCAGGTCTCGCAGCAGCGCCAGCAGGAAGAAATGATGGCGCTCTACCGCGATCACGGCACGTCGCCATTTGCGGCCTGTATGCCGATGCTGATCCAGATGCCGATCTTCTTCGCGCTGTTCCGCCTGCTGTATGCGGTGCTCCCGCTGTCCAACGGCACGTACGCGCGCGAATCCATCGGCGCGATTAACCAGGACGTTGCCACGGAGATCGCGCGATCCACCGTGTTCGGCGCCCCGATCTCCTCCTCGATCTCCACGCGAAACGAATTCAGCAATCCGACGGCCGTGCTCGTCGTCGCCGTCGTCCTCATCGCGCTGATGATGATCACGCTGTTCTTCTCGCAAAAGCAGATCATGACGAAGAACCTGCCGGACTCGGCTCGCGACCCTGACAACCCCGCCTACAAGATGCAAAAGTACATGCTCTACGGCATGCCGCTGATCTACGTGTTCTCGGGTGCCGTGTTCCAGGTGGGCGTGCTCGTGTATTGGCTGACCGGAAACATTTGGAACATCGGTCAGCAGACCTGGCTGATCACCAACAACCCGGCTCCCGGTTCGGAGGCCTACCGTGCGCGCGAGCTGCGCATGCGCGAGAAGCGCCGGAAGCAGGGCTTGCCCGAGGTTGAGGAATCCGACGACGACGAGACCCCGCACGTCCAGACTGGCCAGCGCGCACAGCCCCTGGGCAAGAAGCGCTCGAAGAAGGCACGCCAGACGGGTTCGATCCCCGAGAACGCAATTGTTCCCGAGGAAGAGGAACCTGCTGCGGAGGAAGAGGTTCGCGGACCAGACGGCCTGACCGACGCCGAGCGCGCGCAGAAGCGTTACGAGCGCCGAATGGCCGAGCGCCAGCGCTCGAAGAAGAACAAAAAGAAGAAGCGCCGCTAAGACTTAATAACACCAGCACACCAGCATTCAAAGGATTTGTTATGACTGAAGACAACGCCAGCAAGCTTGATCGCGAGGGTGACATTGCAGCTGACTACCTCGAGGAACTCCTCGACATCGCTGACCTCGACGGAGACATCGAGATTGGCGTGGAGGCCGACCGCGCCTCGGTAGCCATCGTTTCCGACGACGGCGGGGATCGTCGCCTCAAGCGCCTCATCGGCCGCAAGGGCGAGGCACTGGATTCGCTGCAGGAGCTCACGCGCCTCGTGGTTCAGCAGGAGACCGGCGAGCGTTCGCGCCTCATGCTCGACATCCTCGGATACCGCGAGAACCATCGCGAGCAGATCGCGGAGATTGCGCGCCGCGCTGTCGAGAAGGTCGAGGAGACCGGCGAGCCGTATTCGATGAAGCCCATGAATCCGTTCGAGCGCAAGGTGGTTCACGACGTCGTCGCTGACGCCGGCCTGTTCTCGGATTCCTCCGGCACGGGTCCTGGCCGTCACGTCGTCATCTATCTTGAAGATGAGTACGACGACTTCGAGGACGCCGACACCGATCTGGACGACGAAGAGTCGGACACCGAAGATGTGGATGCCGAGGAAACCGAGGATCTGGAGACTGGCGATTCCGCGGAGTCGGCAGACGAGTAAAACGTAAGGAGGGGCCGGCCGAGTGCCGGCCTTTTCTTTATGTATAGGGCTGCCTGGCCTTGTGTGGTGTGAGGCGGCGACTGCCGAAGGCTTGGACGTGGCTGGCCTTTGAAGGTCTGGATGTTCTGAAGGATCTGGAAGGGGTAATTGTGGGAAACTTTGCTCGCGTTGAGAATGCGCCCGAAGGCGGTGCCGAGCATTTCGGCGAGGAATCGTGGTCGAAGCTTCTCGGGTTCGCGCAGATGTTGACTGCTGAAGGCGAGCTTCGCGGTCTTGTGGGGCCACGCGAACTCGAACGGCTGTGGTCGCGGCACATTCTGAATTCGACGCCGGTGGCGGAGTTTCTGCCGGATCGCGGCCGTGTTGCCGACGTCGGCTCTGGAGCTGGCTTTCCAGGAATCGTTTTGGCCATCATTCGGCCAGATCTCACCTTCGATCTCATCGAGACGATGGAGCGGCGGACGGTTTGGCTCGAGGATGTGAAGGCGGAGCTCGGGCTGGAGAATGTGAACGTCATTCGCTCTCGTGCTGAGGACTTGCCGAAGGATTACGGCGTCGACGTGGTGACTGCTCGCGCGGTGGCTGCGCTCAAGAAGCTGATTCCGTGGACGCTCCCCCTCCTCAAGCCGGGTGGGTGCCTCGTAGCGCTCAAGGGTCAGCGCGCCGAGCAGGAGATTGAGGATGCCGACGCGCAGCTGATGAAGTTCAAGGCGCAATCGGCGCGGGTCTACGACGTCGATGTGTGGGGTACCGATGAAGGTACGCGGATTCTTGAGGTTGTCAAACTTGGCTAGCTGGCAAGCTACGGCAACTAGCCTCTTAGCCACGCTTTTCCTTATGAAGTTTTGTTTCGAGCAGCGCGAAAAGCTTTCATCCGTGCATCTGGGGGTAAATATAGGAAGTCGGACCACACTGGGTCTGCACCATCTTTCTCGTCCTGCCAACCAATAAACAAATGGGGGTGGGCTTGAGCGACGGTTTGTATATCGTCGAATACGACTCGAAGGTGGCGCTGTAGGAGATCGCGCGCTTGCCCACGATTTCCTGCTTTAATCTCCTCAAATATTTCAACGTGTTGAAGATAAAACTTCCTCGGGTGGCTCACCTCTTTCATACCCAGCATGCGAGCCCGGTCCAAGTGAGCTTTAGCGTTGGAGACGAAAGCCCAGCTTCTTCCATGCCCGGCTGAGGCCATCAGAAGGCGATGGAACTCTTCGTCGTATTTGAAGAAGATATCGGGATCTTGTTCCGCAATACGCTCTTGATCGTGCAGGTTGTCTTCAATACGCTCAACATCGACTTCAGAAAGAGGTAGATCAAGGGTGTCGAGCGACGAGAGCTCGAGCGCTTCCCGCAAGAATTGTGAGTTTTTTACAAGGCGGACATCGACGGGCGTAACGAATGTGCCGACGCGCGGAAAGACTTCCACGAGTTGCTCTTCAGCCAAAATGAGAAGGGCCTCGCGAATGGGGGTTCTCGAGACCCCCAGAGTGGTTGCGAGTTCGTTTTCCGAAATTGACGTTCCTGGTGGTAATTCGAGCGAGACGATCCTCGACCGCAGTTCACTAATCACCTGAAATCGCGTGTTTCGCTTCATGATTTTCCCTTCTTACAATCCGAGTATATTGCCAAAGGTGTCCTTTTTCGCCGTCATCGTTGGCTGACTTTTGCGGGCAGTATTGACATGATAATTGAAGTGTGATTCTATAATACTCATGTATACAAGGTTGTGTACAAGACAAAACCCGATCGCAGACAACAGGGGCGTTAACGCGATGAGACGACTACATCGGAACATCCGATCCCCACAACTCTGGAGGAGAAAAATGAAGCGACTGATGGCGATTGTTGCAGCCGGAACTCTTGCACTGAGCGTTACTGCTTGTGGCGAAGATTCCGGTTCCAACGGCGGCGACACCGGCGATGGTTCGGTTAAGACTTTCCGCATTGGATCAAACTGGGCGGCGACCCACCCGATGGCTGAAGCTATTGACGAAGTCTTTGTGCCGGAAATCGAAGAGAAGTCAGGTGGAATGCTGACGGCTGAGGTCTTTCACTCCGGCACGCTCGGCAACGAGGCCGATCTATGGGATGGAGTCCGCAATGGCACCATTGAAATGGTCCTCGTTGGTACCCCAATGAATCAAGAATATCCACAGATGCTCATTTCGGATTGGCCTTTCCTCTATGAGGATCTTGAGCATGCCAAGAACGTGTGGACAGGTGAAATTGGCGATGAGCAAAGTGCGGCCTTTACAGAAGCATTCCCAACCACAGAGGTTCTTGGCTGGGGTCCGAACTCTGCACGGACGTTCTCATCAAATAAGCAACTGACGTCAGTTGATGATTTTCAGGGACAGAAGTTCCGTATGCCCTCAAATCCAATTCACCTAGGTATTGCTGAGCACCTCGGCGCTTCGGCACAGGTAATCCCGCTGGGTGACCTATTCACGTCCTTGGAGACCGGCGTCGTTGATGGTCAGGATAACGGGATGGTAACCATTATTTCTGAAGGGTTTCACGAGGTTCAGGATTACGTATACGAGACAAACCACATCATCGCAACCCTCGAACTCATCATGAATGAGCCCTTCATGTCGAGTTTGACCGAGGAAGAGCAACAGATCGTCCGCGACGCGGCTAAGGAAGCGACTCTTGCGGCTTGGGATAACTACATCGCTTCGGTTGACGAGGACCGAGCATTTCTTGAAGAGAACGGTGTGACCGTTACGCAACTCACCCCTGAGGATCGCGAGATCATCATCGAAAAGATCCAGCCCCTCATCGACGAGCTCCACGCAGAGCACGACTGGTCAGAAGAACTGACTGAGCAGATCAAGAACGCAAATTAAGTACACCGTGGCGGCGGGAAGATCATCCTGCCGCCACAGTGTTCTTGAAAGGCATCACTCATGAAAACTTCACTCGACAGGTTTTTCAGAGGCATTGAGTACCTCATGGCGATATTCCTCGCGATCATGATTATCTTCATGTTCGTCAATATCGTTATGCGGTTCGTGGCTAACTCAGGATTTGTCGCATCTGAGGAAATCGCTCGACTAGCATTTATCTTCCTCGTGTATCTCGGCACCATTGGCGCCTACCGCGATAACCAACATCTTGGCGTCAATATGATTTTTAGCCGTCTCGGTCCTACCGCGGGACGTATCGTTTATGTCATCACTCAGCTCATCGTCATTTGGGTGATGTTTCTCCTCGCATGGGGCTCGATCCGACTAGCGGGTCAGACCTTTAACGATTCCTGGGTAGCCACGGGATTTCCCCGGTGGATCGTTTCCGGCGTTGGCGCCGTGACTGGTATTTCCATCATCATTTTGGCTCTGTCCAATATTTTTGATGCGCTCGTCAAAAAGATTCCCTTGGAGGATCTTATGGCTGGCGAGGAAGTGGACGATATCGATCCCGAGGATCTGATGAGCGACGAAGAACTCGAACAGACCGTGGCTGAACTATCGGGAGGCAAGCTCCGCTTCGACCGCACTGATGAAGATGATGACTACGGCAAGAAGTCGGCAGGTGAGGAAGAATAATGAAGATCCTAGGTGCACTAACCGGATATCTCGTCGCCGCGATCGCAGTCGGCGTACCCATCGCATTCGCATTGCTCTTCGCAGGCGGTGCAACCTCGTACCTCATAGGTGGCACTTCCACCGATCCGTCAATTATCGCTACTCAACTCCTGCGTGGAACCGACTCGGTATCCATGATGGCGCTTCCGTTTTTTATCTTGACGGGAGAGATCATGAATCGCGGGGGGCTTACCAAGCGCCTCATCGCCATGTTCAACGTCACTGTCGGTCGCGTTCGCGGAGGTCTCGGTTACGTGACGATTCTTGCTACGCTACTCTTTGGCGCACTGGTCGGATCGGCTGTGGCCTCCACTGCGGCTCTGGGCGCGATTCTTATTCCCATGATGGTATCCGCAGGTTACGACCGTGATAAGTCAGCCGGTCTCGTAGCTGGTACAAACCTCGTAGTTCCCATCATGCCTCCTTCAATCCCGATCATCGTGTACGGTGCGACGGCTGGTGTTTCTATCAGTCAGCTATTCATGGGAAGTATCATCCCAGCTTTCTACCTTACGGTCCTCATGTGCCTTACGTGGTTCTTTGTGTCCCGTAAGGACGCTGTAAAGACGGACGTCCCGTTCCCAGGAATGAAGAAATTCGCGGGAATGGTTGGTTCGGGAGTCTGGGCCATTCTTCTGCCGGTGATAATTCTGGTAGGCCTGCGCTCGGGCGTTTTTACCGCAACCGAAGCAGGTGTCGTGGCAGTTGTTTACGCTCTGTTTATCGCTATCTTCGTATACCGCGAAATGAAGATGCCTCAGATGATTGAAGCGTTCGTCGCGTCGGCGAAGATGTCCGCTGTCGTTATGTTCCTCGCAGCAACTGCTCAAGTCGCGGGCTACTACATGACAATCTCTGGTCTACCTCGTGTGGTTACTAACCTCATGGGACCCCTTGTGGACAACCCGACGATGCTTGTCCTCGTTCTTATGGTGTTCGTTTTCCTCCTCGGCCTGTTCCTTGACGTCATCCCAACCATTCTTATCCTGACCCCGCTCATGGTGCCTGTGCTCCAGGAAGCCGGAGTGGATCTCGTGTGGTTCGGAATCGTCTTTACCCTTGCCAATGTGCTGGGACTGATCACGCCACCCGTCGGTCCGTCACTGAACGTGGCTAGTGCGGTGGGCAAGGTAAAGATCGAAAAGGTATCGATAACCGTCTTGCCATACCTGCTATCGCAGATTGTGCTCGTGCTGATTTTCATCTTCGTGCCGCAGGTTATTACCGTGCCACTGGGCTGGTTGACCTAAGGCGTCGGTGGGACGTCAAGTTCTGGCTTCCCACCCCACCTTGGTCGTGCTCTACCACTTGGAAAGGTTTATACAATGAAAGCAGTAGTCGCCCATGGGGCGAACGATCTCCGGGTTGACGAGATTTCAATTCCGGAACCCGCGACAGGTGAAGTCCTCATCGCCATGGAATGGGGCGGAATATGTGGTTCCGACATCTCATACTGGAAGAATGGCGCATCCGGCACGGCGATCCTACGCGAGCCATTGATCCTTGGTCACGAAGTTGCTGGTCGCGTCGCTAAGCTCGGCGCTGATGTGACTGGCGTCGAGGAAGGCGTAGCCGTCACCATTCATCCCGCGACACTCGTGGGAAATCATACGATGCCAGAGTCCACGGCTGGTCGGACAAACCTGTGGCCAGAAGTTCGGTACTTTGGATCCGGCGCGTTTCTTCCACATGAACAGGGCGGATTCTCGGAGTTTCGCACGGCGCGAGTGGATCAGCTCCGGCTTCTCCCTGACAATCTCACGACGAAGGAAGGCGCTGTTGCCGAGCCACTCGGCGTTGCTCTCCACGCGGTTAATCGTGCTGGCGATGTTGCAGGGCGAACCGTGCTGGTCAATGGCGCTGGTCCGATTGGCGCATTGACAGTCGCGGCTCTGAAGTTCCGCGGTGCAGGACAAATCTTTGTGTCAGATTTGTCCGAGGGTGCACTCAGGGTTGCTAAAGAGCTGGGCGCGGACGAACTCGTCAACTTGTCGGCGGGCGAAGGACTCCCCCAAGACGTCGAGATTGCGTTTGAGGCGTCGGGCGCCTCCGCGGCTATCGGCAGCGTTCTTGCTGCTACGCAACGTGGCGGAACGGTGGTTCAGGTCGGGAATCTTCCTGGTAGTGAGATCACAGCGCTTCTCGGCAACATAGTGACCCGTGAAATCAACTACCTAGGCTCCTATCGTTTTGACGACGAGATCACCGACGCCGTGCACATGATGGCCGAAGGATTCGACATCTCCCCTGTGATGACACATGAGTTTTCTATCGACGACGCGCTCGAGGCTTTCGAGACAGCTGCCGACCGGTCGACAGGCTCCTCCAAGGTCATGCTGAAGCTCAGCTGACGCATGACCCCGTGGGCCCGTAGCAAATCTTGCGGGCCCCATGGCATCAAAGCTAAAGCAGAGTCATCGACGCTGACAAATGACACGTGCGTTGACATGTTGAGCGTAAACATCGAATATATCCACGATGAACACGGCGTTCGTAAGTAGTGCCCGTTAGAGTGGTGTAGCCCGATGGTGGTCGTGTGCGTCGTTGCTGACACGAGCGCGGTCATCGTGGGATCTTTCGAGAAAGCCTTCTACTTCTCACTCGAAAGGACATCGCCACGATGACCGCTCCTCATATTATCGACCCTGCAGGCCTGCTCAGTGAAGCCCTGGCCGATGCTTCTCCCGATCTCATGCGAGATCTGCTCCAAACCGTGATCAATGCTCTGCTCTCAGCCGACGCCGACGCGGTAGTGGGCGCCGAATACGGTAAACCCAGCCCCGACCGG
>NZ_JBHWPL010000100.1:0-2820 GCF_043424875.1 Trueperella sp.
AGACTGTGGGTGCCATGCGCGGTGCGCTCTCCGGAGTGGACACCTGGCCCGACGACGTGGTCCGAGACGTATCGCGTCAAAACAACCTCGAGTTCGATGACCTCGCGGCTGCACTCTTAAATCACCGAAGCATCTGAACACCGACGTTCGTGAACAGAGACGTTCATAAGGAGAAATCATGGAAAACACACCAAGCGGAAAGACTGCTTTTCGCGAGTTAATGAAAGTCGAAGACAGGGGCATTGAACCTGTCGGCCCCGAAGAACAGACCTCCGGGCCAGGCGAATTGTTTTGGATTTGGTTCGCAGGAAACATTTCGATTCTTGGACTGCCGCTGGGCATCTGGGTGGTGGCCGGGGAACTCAATCTCTGGCAGGCACTCATCGCGGCAACCATCGGCGCAGTGGGCTCATTCGCCATTGTTGGCATTGTTTCAATCGCAGGCCAGCGCGGTGGCGCTCCCTCACTCACACTCTCGAGAGCCGTGTTTGGACAACTCGGCAACTTTGGCCCGACGATCGTCGCCATTTTGTCCCGGTGGGGGTGGGAAACCGTCAACACCGTTACCGCTGGATACGCAGTGCTCTCGATCGGAACAATCCTCGTCGGTCGAGAACTCACCCCACAAAACTCCCCCATCCTCACGGTCTTCGCGGTGTTGCTATTCCTGCTTGCAACTCTTGCGGTGTCTGGTATCGGCCATGAAATGCTTGCCACATTCCAAAAGTGGGCAACGTACATCTTCGGCGCCCTCACCCTCGTGGTGGTCGCCTTCATCGTCGTACAGGTCGACTGGAGCGCAGTGATCTCCGCCGAAGCCGGATCGTGGTCAACCGTCTTCCTTGGTATCGGCGTCGTCGCCGCGGGCACCGGTCTTGCGTGGGCGAACTCAGGCGCTGACATCGCGAGGTACCAATCGAAGACGGTTCCAGCTCGAACGCTCATCCTCTCCTGCGCCGTCGGTGCTGGCATTCCGCTCGTCATCATGATCGGTACTGGTTCGTTGATCGCCATCACCAACCCCGGCTTCGATGCGGATAATCCACTCGCGTCCATTCCGGAGCTCCTGCCGGCTTGGATGTCCGTACCGTTCTTGATTTCGGCATTTGCTGGTCTACTTCTGTCAAACAATATCTCGGTCTACTCATCGGGCTTGACCTTGTTGACGATGGGAATCAAAGCACGCCGAATCACCGCCGTCATGATCGAACTCTGCGTGGCACTGATCGGCTCGGTTCTGTTCTTCTTCGTCATTGGAAGCTTCTACGGTCCATTCATCACGTTCATTACGTACCTCGCAATCCCGCTCACGGCATGGCTTGGCGTATTCCTCGTGGACATGATTGGGCGTCAGCGATATGACGCACGTGGTCTGCTCCAGATGAACGCTAGCTCGCCATATTGGTACAAGGCTGGCATCGAGTGGCGCGCTGTGAGCTCCTGGCTAATCGCTATCATCGTTGGGTTCTCGTTCGAGTTCGCGCCGCTGAACGACACGTTCATTGCCGCGAACGGACTGCCGTGGCTTGTTACTCTGCTCCTGTCCGGAATCCTTTACTTTGCCCTCGGTGGCGCGAAGGGATCCGGCACAGAGACCAGCCCCAGCGAGCAGGAATCACGATGACGAAGCTTATTCACACTGGCTCAGTCATCGTTGACCAAGTCCTCCGCATTGATCGCTTGCCGGAATCCGGCGGAGACATCGTAGCCACTGACAGCTATAGCACTGCAGGTGGTGCGATGAATTCTCTTCTCGCTGCCGCACGCGATGGCATGGACGTCTTGTACTGCGGTCTCGTGGGAACGGGCATGAATGCAAGCGTCATTGCGCAGGCTCTGGAGGCTGCAGGCATCCGGGAGAGCTACGAGCGTCAAACTGATGCAGACAACGGCTACTGTGTAGCGCTCGTCGAGGATTCCGCAGAGCGAACGTTCATTACGTCAATCGGGGTCGAGGGTAGATTCGGACTTGAACACCTTGAAGCGATTGACGTTCAGCCAGACGATATCGTCTACGTTTCCGGATATTCTCTCGCAACACCTGAAAACGCTGACGGGCTCGCCGCATGGCTTCCGCAGATCCCTCAAACGACGACGGTCTTCGTGGATCCTTCACCCCTCGTCACCGAACTTCCGGTTGAGGCCTTTGCTCCATTACTTGCTCGGTGCAACATTCTAAGCACCAATGAGCGAGAGGCGGCAGCCATCCTGGCCGCGCGGGGAGTCGACAACTCCGAGAATCTTGACCCCGAAACAGTCGCTCGGCTCCTCAGTGATGTCGTTTCCGAGGGCTCGTGGGTTGTGGTTCGCAATGGTGAAGAGGCCACCCGTGTGTGCTGTAACGACGGCTCGGGCGACGTGCACGTCATACCCACCTATCCTCAGATCCCCGTCGACACGAATGGCTGTGGAGATGTCCACGCAGGTGTCCTGCTTGCCGGGCTAAGTCAGGGGTTAGGGATAGAGGCGGCGGTTGACCGGGCAAACGCAGCGGCAGCCATCAAAGCAACTCGGAGCGGCCCCGATTCGGCGCCAACCACTGCTGAGATCGACGCTTTCTTGTCGGCCGCCAGCTAGGTAGCGCTCGCGACCGGAGTGTGGCGATCGCTGACCGCACTCCTCGAAGTTGTTTGAACTAACGAATACATAGGCGGGGCATCGGATCACTCCCATGCCCCGCCTCGATAACCTGCGGTTACTCGTTCGGTAGCACCACCAGCTGTTTGTTGACGAACGCCTTGATGGCCAAGCAACCCTCGGGCATCAGCCGGCACTCGGGCATAAAAAGTGCCCCCAACAGGACTTGAACCTGTGACCAAG
>NZ_JBHWPL010000101.1:0-10202 GCF_043424875.1 Trueperella sp.
TTGCAGTAAGTTTAAATGGATCGTATCCAGACAAGCGTTTGCGCAGGTCAGGTGCCTATTTTGAAAATTTCAAGGAATTCTTGCTTGCATTTTGCAGGTTCGGGATGGCTCACGTCATACTCGCGCGCTAGAGTCGGCGCCAAAAGCGTTATGCGCACACCCGCGCTGACAGACGAGGGAGTCTGACGATTGAATACACGATCTAAAACAATGCCTTCGCGCCTCTTTGGCATCCTCCTTGCACTATTCGTGGGCCTACCCGCATTTGCGGGTTTCGCGGCCCCGGCAGCTGCAGCGGCGTCGAATGTGACGCTCGTCGGAACGATGCAGACGGCACTGGGATGTCCGAAGGACTGGGACGAGGCCTGTGCCGCCTCCAGCTTGACCGATGAGGATGGCGACGGCGTCTGGACCGCCGATTTCGACATCCCGGCCGGTAATCACGAATTCAAGATCACGATCGATAACTCGTGGGAGGAGTCATACGGCAGTGGCGATGGCAACTACCCGCTCATCGTCGATGAGCCGCGGACGTTGACGTTCTCCTTTGACGAGGCGACGAAGAAGGTCTCGGTTGACGATCCGGCCCTGCCAGGGGAGTACACCGACGCCGACGACGCGCTCATCGCCGAGCCGTTCCGCGATCCGGGCGAGGGCGAGAACTTCTACTTCGTCCTCACAGATCGCTTCGCAAACGGCGATCCGAGCAATGATTCCTGTATCGCCACTGGGCACGTGGGCGACGACGGCGTCCTGCCGGTCGATTGCAGCCAGGAGGACCGCTTGGTTTCCGGCTTTGATCCCACAGATCGTGGCTTCTTCCACGGTGGAGACATCCAGGGCCTGCGCGAGCAGCTTCCCTACATTCGCGATCTGGGGCAGACGGCCATCTGGCTGACGCCATCCTTCGTCAACCGCCCGGTTCAGGGCGGCACGGGCGAGGAGTCGGCCGGCTACCACGGCTACTGGATCACCGACTTCACCCAGATCGATCCGCACTTTGGCACGAACGAGGAGCTCAAGGCCCTCATCGACGAGGCCCACGCGATGGGCATAGACGTCTACTTCGACATCATTACCAACCACACTGCGGACGTTATTTACTACGCGGGCCACGAAGGCACGAATCCGCCCTACATCTACAAAGATGACGTGCCCTACAGGGACGTCGACGGCAACGTGTTCGATCCGTCAGACTACGCCGCGGGCGACGCGGCGATGCCGTTGATGAACCCCGATGCGTCATCCTTCCCCTACGATCCGGAAATCCCGGAGGGGATGGACGACATCAAGTTCCCGCAGTGGCTCAACGATCCCACGCTCTACCACAACCGTGGGCACGATCCGGCGTGGCCGGCGGGCGAACCCGCCATCTACATGGACTTCGGCGATCTTGATGACCTGATGACGGAGAATCAGATCGTCGTCGATGGCATGATCGACATCTACGAAACTTGGGTGGACTTCGGAGTCGACGGCTTCCGTATCGACACGGTCAAGCACGTTGACTTCGTGTTCTGGCAGGAGTTCACGAAGGCGATCGCAGACCACGCGGAGGCGACCGGCAACCCAGACTTCTTCATGTTCGGCGAGGTCTACGACGCCGACGCGCGCCTGCTCTCGCCGTACGTGCGAGACACGGACATGAACTCGGTACTCGACTTCGCCTACCAGTCCTCGGTCTCGGGCTTCGCCAAGGGCGGCCCGGGTAGCTCGCTCGGCGCATTCTTCTCCGCTGACGACTACTACACGACGCCGGATTCCTCGGCATCAGCTTTGCCAACATTCGTTGGTAATCACGACATGGGCCGAATCGGCTACCTCCTCAAGGACACCTCGGACCCGCTCGGGCGCTCGCAGCTCGCGCATTCCCTGATGTACCTCACCCGCGGTCAGCCGGTTCTGTACTACGGCGACGAGCAGCTTCTGATGGGCGACGACGGCGGCCAGGGCGGTACCGATAAGGCGGCGCGCGAATCGCTATTCGCCACCCAGACGGCCGATTACGCCGACAACATGCTCCTTGATGGCACGCCGGCAACCCCGGCGGACCGCTACGGCGAGACCGTGATGACCCAGCTCATTTCCGAGCTTGCCGACCTGCGCCAGGAGCACGAGGCCCTGCGCACCGGCGCACAGATCACCTTGCACACCGAGAACGGCCCGGGCATCTTCGCGTTCGCACGCGTGGATGAGACGGAAAAGACCGAATACCTCGTTGCGGTGAACAACTCCGATAACGAGGCAAGTGCAACATTTGCCACGCTCACGCCGGGAGCGGCCTACACGCCGCTGTATGGCACCGACCAGTCGGTCACCGCCGACAACACCGTGACCGTGACGGTTCCGGCGCTCTCCGCAGTTGTGCTCAAGGCTGATCAGACGGTCGCGGGCGCCGACGAGGCGCAAGCCATCGCCGTCGATGCTGGCGTTCCGAACCAGGACGGCCTGACCCCGGTCACCGCGGACATCGCGGACGATCGCTGGGCACAGACCTCCTTCGCGTACCGCGTGGTTGGAACTGACGCATACACGCCACTTGGCGTGTCGGAGACGGATGACCCGCGCGTGTTCGCCGATCTCAACCTTCCCGAGGGCACGCTCGTCGAGGTCCGCGCGATCTCGGTGGACGCGACCGGAGCGAAGGTCGCTGACTCGAGCCTCGTCGTCGTCGGAACGGATCTCGGCTCGAACGCGCCGGCGCCGGCTCCGGTGACCGGCGATGACATCACGCTGCCTGGTGACCACCAGCAGGCCATGGGCTGCGAAGCGAACTGGGATCCGTCCTGTACGGAATCGCAGCTGACGTACGATGAGGCCTCCGGGCTGTACTCGGGCACGTGGTCGATGCCTGCTGGCAACTACGAATACAAGGTTGCCGTGGGCGGCTCGTGGGATGAGAACTATGGAGAAGGGGGAGTCCCGGACGGCGCGAACGTGACGTACACAATCGCGGAAGCTTCGGACGTGACGTACTTCTACAACCCCGACACCCATCAGTTCTTTAACACGGCGCAGGCCCCGATCGTCACGCTGCCGGGTAGCTTTAACAACTTCGTTGGCTGCAGCGAAGACTGGCAGCCAGAGTGCCTTGCCACCCTCATGTTCCCCGTGGGGGATGGCACCTTTACGTGGTCGACGGACGCGTTGCCGACGGGCTCGTATGAGGTCAAGGTTGCGCACGGCAAGAGCTGGAGTGAAAACTACGGTGTGGACGGCGCGCCAGACGGAGCGAACTACTCGTTCGCTGCGGATTCCGGCACGGAGATCGTGTTTACGTACGATCTGGAAACACACATTTTGACATGGATGGATGGTGTCGATCGAGTGCCAGGCCAAGACCAAACGGCTGCCCATTGGATTGATGAAACGACCTTCGCGTGGCCGTCTACCCTCATTTCGAACCCGTCGGAGCTGACGTACGAATTGTGGGGCGGCAGTGAACGCCTGACGGTCAGCGCCACGGATGTGACCGGCACCGATGCCGTCAAGCTCGCCGATCTCACCCACTCGGACGAGGGGCTGAGCGAGGAGCAGCTCGAGGGCCGCGACCATCTGTCCAGCTTCCATACGCTGGGCGTGGATCTCTTCCATACGCTGGGCGTGGATCTCGACCGGGCGGCGATTGAGGACGCGCTCAAGGGCGACCTCATGATCGTCGCACGCGACGCGGAGGGCAATACCGCCGCCGCGACTCGCATCCAAATCCCGGGCATCCTCGACGCGCTCTACGCTGACGAGGCTCGCGCCCAGGATCTCGGCCTGACGTTTGCCGACGGCGTGCCAAGCCTGCGTCTGTGGGCCCCGACTGCGCTGTCGGTTGATCTGCAGATCTTCGACAACGCGGAGGGGACCGGCGAGCCGACCGTCGTCGCGATGGAACGTCAAGCTGACGGATCGTGGACGGCCACGGGCGAGGAAGCGTGGAAGAACCGCGCGTACATCTACGACGTCGAGGTCTACGTGCCATCGACCGGCAAGGTCGAGAACAACCTCGTGACCGACCCGTACTCGGTGGGCCTCGCGGTCAACTCGACCCACTCGATCATCCTCGATCTGAACGATCCGGCGTTCATGCCAGAGGTCTGGCTGAATAACGAGTCGCCAGTGATCGAGAACGAATCGGCTCGAAGCATCTACGAACTGCATATCCGCGACTTCTCGATCTCGGATGAGACGGTGCCGCAGGAGCTTCGCGGAACATACGAGGCGTTCGCGCTTGAGGATACGGCGGGTGTGAACCACCTGCGCGACCTGTCGGACGCTGGCATGAACACGATTCACCTCCTGCCGAGCTTCGACCTGGCCACGATCGAAGAGCAGCGCTCCGAGCAAGCTGTGCCGGACATCCCAGATGCGGGGCCGGCGTCGCCGGATCAGCAGGCTGCCGTTATGGCGGTCGCCGATCAGGACGGCTTCAACTGGGGCTACGATCCCTACCACTACACGGTTCCCGAGGGCTCCTACGCCTCCGATCCGAACCAAAATGGTGGCAACCGCACGGCGGCCTTCCGCCAGATGGTCGGCGGCCTGCACTCGCTCGAATATCAGGTCGTTCTCGATCAGGTCTTCAACCACACGGCCCAGTCGGGCCAGGGGGAGAAGTCGGTGCTCGATCGGGTCGTTCCCGGTTACTACCACCGCCTGATGCCCAACGGCTCGGTGGCCAAGTCCACCTGCTGTGAAAACATCGCCACCGAACACGCGATGGCCGAGCAGCTCATGATCGACTCGGTGGTGACCTGGGTGCGCGATTACCGCGTGGACGGCTTCCGCTTCGACCTCATGGGTCACCACTCGGTGGAGAACATGGTGGCGGTTCAGGACGCGCTCGCGCATCTGACGGTTGAGGCCGACGGCGTGGACGGATCGAAGGTCTACATCTACGGTGAAGGCTGGAACTTCGGCGACGACGTTCAAAACAACCTGCGCTTCACGCAGGCGACCCAGGGCCAGCTCGATGGGACGGGTATCGGAGCGTTCAACGATAGGTTGCGCGACGCCGTTCACGGCGGCGGCCCATTCGACGAGAGCAAGTCGCAAAACCAGGGCTTCGGCACGGGCAACTACACCGATCCAAACGCGATGAACTCCGGTAGCGACGCCGAATTGGCGAACCTTCGCCACCAGCAGGACCTCATTCGTTTGGGCATGGCTGGCAACCTGAAGGACTACTCGTTCGTCACGAGCTCGGGTAGCGAGCAGACCGGCGTCGAGCTGGACTACAACGGCGCACCTGCCGGCTTCGCGACCTCGCCCGAGGAGAACGTCAACTACGTGGACGCCCACGATAACGAGACGCTCTACGACCTCGGCGTGTGGAAGTTGCCGGCTGACTCGACGATGGATACGCGCGTTCGGATGAACACCGTGTCGCTCTCGACTGTGATGCTCGGCCAGTCGCCTGCCTTCTGGCATGCGGGTACTGACCTGCTGCGGTCGAAGTCGATGGATCGAAACTCCTACAACTCGGGCGATCACTTCAATGAGATCGACTGGGCTGGCCAGGAGCACAACTTCGGCGTCGGCCTGCCGCCTGCGGGTGACAACGAGGGTCAGTGGGGCAACATGCGCCCGTTCTTGGAGAACCCCGAGAACGTTGCGAGCCCCGAGGACATCGCCATGTCTCACGCTCAGGCGCTCGAACTGCTGCGCCTGCGCTCGGAGCACCCGTTGCTTACGCTCGGCGACGCCACGTTGATCAAGGAGAAGGTCACCTTCCCCGGCGCGGGTAGCGATCAGCAAGCTGGTCTCATCCTCATGCGCGTGGACGACACTGTGGGTACCGACGTCGATCCGCTCAGCGACGGTCTGCTGGTGGCCATCAACGGCTCGCCAGAGGCACTGACGCAGGAGATCCCGGAGATGGCTGGACTGGAGCTCGCGCTCTCGCCCGTCCTGACCGATGGGGTTGACGACGATCCGGTTCTTCTCGAGACGACATGGGATGCTACGACCGGAACGATCACGGTGCCGGCGCGTTCCGCCGTCGTGCTCGTCCAAGACCAGGACGTCATCCCAACCATCGTGACGGCGGTGGAGGAGCCAACCTTCGCTGACGGCACGGTGACGATCCCCGAGACGGAGGGCGTCGAGTACGTCGTGGACGGCGAGGTCGTGACGGGAACGATCGACGTCGCCGAAGGCGAGACCATCACGGTCGAGGCGCGTGCGCTTCCGGGCTACGAGATCGCCGACGGCATCGACACGGCGTGGTCCTACACCCACGAGGGCGAAACGACTGAGCCGACTGACCCGCAGTGCGAGGTCATGGCGAAGCCGGAACGCCCGGCGGCGTCGAATGGTCGTTTCGGTGACGCCACCGGCGATCTCTACGCGGACGTGTGGGCAATCAACGACGACGGCGATTTGCACTTCTACAAGGGTCACCGCGGCGGGATCACGCACGTGGGGATCACGGCGTGCGACATGGAGGTCACGTCCTTGACGAAGATTGGTGACGTCAATAGCGATCGACGCACCGACTTCATCGGCCGCCACGCGGATGGAAAGATGTATTTCTACTACTCGACCGGCGATGGCTTCCTCCAGCGGGGAATCCAGATCGGCCACGGGTGGAACGGAATGGATCTGATCACCTACGCGGGCAAGCTCGGTTCCTCCAACAACGAGTATGTTGTGGCACGTCAGACGGCGACAGGCGATCTGTACCGCTACACCGTGTCGGAATCCGGACTGTATGGCACCACGAAGATTGGCCACGGCTGGGGCAAGATGCGTGACATCGTCTCGGTGGGCCACATTGTTGGCAGCTCGAACTCCGACCTGATCGCAATCGACAGGGACGGCAAGATGTTTGCCTACGCGGGTCTGAACAACGCGACCGTGGCGGGCCACGGCCAAATTGGCCACGGCTGGTCCTCGTTCACGAACGTCTTCGCACCTGGCGATCTCGATGGTGATACGCGAACCGATCTGGTTGGTGTGCGGGGAGATGGACGTATGTTCCTCTACTCGAACACCGGCAGGGGCTACTTCAAACCTGCAGTCCAGATCGGCCACGGCTGGTCAGCGATGAAGATCGTGAACTAGCACTGGTCGGGAACGCTGACTGAACGGAGCGCCCCCGGGGATTCCCCGGGGGCGCTCCTTATCTTGTTAGCGGACCAAGCCCTCGCCTTGCCCTACGCTCACGGCGTCAGGACCGTCCCAATCGCCATGCCAAGCGCCGCGCTGAGCACCGAGGCCGCAAGCATGAGCATGGTGTACGTGCCGCCGTTGAGGAGATCATCGGTTCGGCCGATCTTGACGGCTTCAAGTGAGGCAGTCGAGAACGTCGTGAAGCCGCCACAAAAACCCGTGCCAAGAAGATGGTAGGAGACCGCGCTAGCGGCGAGGGCGCCGTCGTTGAAAAGAATGGCCACGATGAGGCCGAGCGCGAAGGAGCCCGCCATGTTGATCACGAGCGTGCCCCACGGTTTTGGGACGAGTTGGTCGACGCCGTAGCGAGCGGCCGCGCCGAGCCCGCCACCGAGTGCAACTGCGAGCAGTTCCATCATTGCTTCGTGCCTCCTAGCGAGCGAGCCATGAGCAGGCCGAATCCCGCCGCAGCCACACCAGCAATCGCGCTGAAGACGGCGTAGCCGAGCCCAACCAGCACCGACTCCTTCATGAGCTGCAGCGTGTCCACGGCCAGCGCGCTGTACGTCGTGAAGCCGCCCAGCATGCCCGTGCCGATGAGGAGGCGTGCGCGGTCGGTCGTCGTCGCCGCAACTATGCCGAGCGCGAGCGCGCCGAACACGTTAATGAGAAAGGTGGCGGCCGGCGGGTTATCCGCGCCCACAACAAGCAGATAGCGGGCGCTTGCGCCAAGGGCGCCGCCGAGTCCGACGAGCAATGCGTTCATGCCTACCAGCCTAAACCCACGCGGGAGCGAAGCCCTCCGGTAGGGTGAGATTATGAGCACCGTAGCCGATGTCGTCAGAGTAATGAACGAGCACTTCCCGCCCGCGCTCGCGGAAGATTGGGATCGAGTTGGACTTGTGGCGGGAGATCCCGCAGACGAGGTCACGCGAGTCGGATTTGCCGTGGATCCGTGCGCGGCCGTCGTCGACGAGGCGATCGAACGCGGAGCGCAGATGCTCATCACGCACCACCCCCTGTACCTGCGTGGCACGTCCTCGGTGGCGGCTGACACGGCGAAGGGCGCGTGGATCCACAAGCTCATCCGCGCCGGAGTCGCACTCTTCGCGGCGCACACCAACGCCGACTCCGCGGCCAACGGATCCGCCGTGGCACTTGCCGAGCTCCTTCGGCTCTCCAACACCAGGCCAATCGCTCCCAACGACGACGACCCGGCGCTTGGCCTTGGACGCGTGGGCGAGCTTGAGCTCACGATGACGGTGCGCGAGCTCGCCGAACGGCTGAAGGCCATGTTGCCCGAGACGCCTGCCGGCATCACTATCGGGGGAGACCCGGATCAGATTGTCAAGACCGTCGCCGTCTCGCCGGGCTCGGGCGATTCGTTCCTCGACGCGGCGAACTCCTCGGGTGCGGACGTCTACATAACCGCCGACCTTCGCCACCATCCGGCCACAGATCACCTGTGGGCAGGCGGATGCGCGTTGATCGGCGCCACGCACTTTGCCTCGGAGTGGCCGGTGCTTCCGAAGCTTCGCGACGCCGTGGCCGGCGAACTTGGCGTTGATACATATATTTCGACAATCATCACCGACCCGTGGGTCGAACGAATTTAAGGTAGGACCGATGGCACGTGCACCTCGTGAAGACCAACTCCAATTGCTCGATGTGGCCCAGCTCGACGCGCAACTCGCGCGCCTGCGCTCGGACAACGAAAAGCACCCTCTGCGCGCCGAGGTGGGGGACTACATGAACATGGTGGCCGCCAAGGCGCTCGAGCTCACCAATGCGAAGAAGGCGCTCGAGGAGGCCACCGCGGCTCTGGAGGCGGCATCGGCCAAGACGGGCGAGCTCTCTGACATCGTCAAGGCGAAGAAGGAGCGACTGAACGCTGGCGTGGGCATGGATTCGCGCGAGCTCATGACTCTACAAAGCGAGATTGACACGAACGAGGAGATGCTCGACGCGGCTTACGAGGCCGAATTTGAGGCGCTGGAGATCAGCGAATCACAGGAGAAGGAGATCGCCGGCCTCGAGGCCGAGCAGAAGGTGCTCAATGAGAAGATCGTCTCTGGTCGCTCCGAACTCGAAGAGGCGATCGAGGAGATCGAGCGCGAGGCGAGCGATATCCGCGCTGAACGCGACGCGCTCTACGAGCCGCTGGCGGAGTCACTGAAGAAGGAATACGAACGATCGATGGAGCGCGGTGGCCTGTCTGTTATTGCGCTTCACCGAAATGGTGAGACCTCTGGCGGAGTCCAGCTCTCGCCGATCGAGGTCAACTACATCAAGAACGCGGAGCCGGACGAGATCCACATTTCGGATGACTACCAGTGCATCGTTGTGCTGCTTGACAGTTAGGCATCCTGCTAGCTAGATCGCCCCGGCGCTCAGAGCTCCTCGACGAGCGTCAGGCGCGCCGGCTTACGCCCCTCGGCGGGGTCGAGTTCGATGCCCGTCACGTCGCCTGAGTCAATGAGGATTTGCGCGAATTCCAGCAGTTCGCCCGCATCGCGAGGTGGGTTGGGCTCGCGCACGAGAGCGCCAGCCAGGAGCCCCCGGTAGTACTTGGCCGAGTGCGAGACGATCGAACGTGAACCATCCTTGATGCGCGCCGCGCTCACAGTGACGTGGTCGGCCGATGGTGGCGGCATCCACACCTGATATTCGGAGGATCGGCAGTCAATGACGAGCTCGTTCTCACCGCCGCCACTGCCGCGCAGCTCCTTCTTCCACAAGGTGCCCACGTTGCCGAGGGTGGGAAGCTTCGTGTTCATCGCTAACCGGTAGTTCGGAATGAGATCCGATGGGCGGGTATAGCCAAAAACTCCGGAGTAGATCTGTACCGACTCGTCGGCGCGTTTCTTCGACTGCTCATCGAGTTCGCCGAAGCCGGCGGCGGCAAACAGTACGCCAGTGTAGACCTCGTACGCCGGCGCGCACGGTTGGTCATAGAAGTCGATTTGGGCGCGGATCTCCGGCTCGATTGACGTGCCCACTTTGAGGATCGTCAGCGCATCGGCTCTGCTGGATACCTCCTGGAGCTCTCCAATGATCTGCTCGCGCAGCCCGTTGTGTGCCGAACCGGCAAGGGAGTCGAG
>NZ_JBHWPL010000102.1:0-2938 GCF_043424875.1 Trueperella sp.
GCACTCTCCAAATCAATCACCGAAAGATCAGGCTCGTCAGGCTTGTATACATTTTCCGGCGGTGGAGGAATCGTGTAATCGCTTGCCGGATCGGCCCCGGTTGATTCGGGCGACGTGCCGGTTGTTGGGCTTGGCTCTGGCACTGCACTATCCCCGCACGCGGCCAGAAGCCCAACGCACAGCGCCATTGCCCCGAACGCCACCGCCGTCTTGGGTGGTCTATGAAGTTCCATACATGCAACCTAGACCGAAACTGCACCACGGCGTCGTCGTTGTCCACAGCCGTCAAGGGCCTGCCGTGCATACCCCACAGAATCGGATAGTGGGCAAAGCCAATAGTAGACTGTGGCCATGGCACACCGGATCGAAGACTACTTCCCGAGCTCGGATGCGCCCAATTTGCGCATAAAAAGTGTGGGCGTTCCGCCCGCGAGCGCAGCGCGTCCTGATCCCGAAGATCTTGACGCGGCGCTCCAGCCCGCCTTCCAAGCGCTCAAGTATAGGCGCATTGCCGTTCTCACAGGCGCTGGTTTGTCGACGGATTCGGGGCTTCCCGATTACCGCTCTCCCGGATCGCAAGTGCGCAGCCCAATGACGATCCAGCAGTTCATGGCCGAAGAGCGCTGGCGCAAGCACTACTGGGCGCGCAATCACCTTGGCTGGTATGCGCCTCGCGAGGCCGAACCGAACGCCGGCCACCGCGCGCTCGCCCACATGGAAAATCTTGGCATACTCACAGGCGTGATTACGCAGAACGTCGACCGTCTGCATTCGCGCGCCGGATCACAGCGCACGGTGGATCTGCACGGCCGGTTTGACCAGATCGTCTGTACCAACTGCGGGCAGGTGACCTCCCGCGAGTCGCTCCACCGCCGCCTCGATGAGCTCAACCCCGGCTGGGTGCCAAGCCACCTCGATACGGCCACGATCGCCCCGGACGCCGACGCAACCGTGGAGAACACCCAGGATTTCGTCGTCGCTGATTGTGAGCGCTGCGGCGGGATCTTGCGCACGAACGTCGTGTTCTTTGGCGGTAGCGTCGACCGGGAGGATCTGCAGCTCGCGACGGACATTATCGACGACGCCGATGCGCTGCTCGTCGCCGGTTCCTCGCTTGCCGTGGGTTCGGCGATGAGGTTCGTGCGAATGGCGCACAAGCGTGACATGCCGATCGTCATTATTAACCGCGGCGAGACGAAGGGCGATAAGTTCGCGGACGTCATCGTGCATGCGGGCACGTCGGAGTCGCTGACCTGGCTAGCGACGAACCTTTAGCCCGGCCGGGGCAACACAAGTGGGGCATGAGATCGCTCCCATGCCCCGCCGCGTTTGGCTATCGCCAGGCTTTCGCCGATGCGCCTAGTAGTCGTTTGGTAGCACGACCAGCCCGCCACCGTCGTTTACATGCCGATCGTTTTGCCCCTGCTCATTTCCGGCGTTCACGTGGACGCCTGGGCGGTGGCCAAACCACTGATTTTCTCGATGTTGGTGCCGCTCGTCGTGGGTCTTCTCGTCCATCACTACTGGCCACGCGTCGCCGCGCCTCTTGCCAAGATCGCCGGTCCGCTCGGCCAGCTCACGCTTGTTCTCATACTCGTGGCGGTCCTCGTCTCCGCCTGGAACACGCTGACGGGCATGCTCGGCCAACGCCTCATCCTCGCCGGCATCCTCTATATCGCCGGCTGTTACGGCATCGGCTACCTGCTCTCCAGCCGCGAACTCCGCCTCGAAAACGCGTTCTCCACGGCGCAGCGTAACTTCGCGGCCGTCAATGTGGTGGCCATCAACTCGATCGGCGATCCGGACACGGTGGTGGCCGCCGTCGTCATCTCGTTCATGGCGATGTTTATTTTGTTCCCCGCCGCGGGACTGATCCAACGACGGAGAACCACAACTTCGCGCTGACGAACTCGTTCTCCACCTACCTTGAAAAGTCATCGAAGGCATCGCGAATCGCCTTGCCGTCCTCGCGGACATTCCTACGAGCTGAAAATGAGGATTTCGTTTGTCGTCGAACCTTCCGTGGCGAGTCTCGTAGAGCCTAGATGGCCTGCTGTTCTCGCTGCTCTAGGTCACCCAAAGTGCGACCGTCCGACGTCTTCCACTCGGCAAAACCATTTGCCGAACGCCCGTACACGAATGACGCCGCTCCCGAGGGCGAACGGAAAAGGACGTCTGCCGTCAACCGGTTCTCCGCATTGATACGATCGGCATACTTTTCACGATCGTTATAAGCCGCCGATGGCGCCGTCGGCACAAACTCGTCAATCGGACGAAGCAACGAGCCTGCGAGCACAACAAAACCATCCGCCGTCCGCCGGCCACGCGCCAGCAATCCGTATCCGGTAAGCTGCAACGTCGGCTCGGCTCCCCCGAGAGGTTTGTCCGTAGCCTTGACATCGTCAACCGGCTCGAACACTCGATAGCCGAGCGCGCCGGTAATAAGACGCGCGTAGTCAATGAACTCGACAAGCTCCGCCTGCTTTTCTTCCGTGACCGTGCCAGGCGACGGATCATTGCCGTTCGTCACCTGATACCGACCGGCGTCTTTCGCAATGTTAGTGAACTGGTTCTCGAGGTAACTGATCTCGGTGGGTCCGAAGGAATTATTCGAGGTGACGAGGGCGATGGCGTGTGTCCAGTAGTCGAGCTTCTCCTCGCCAATGTGCTCGATGATCCGGCCGAGCACTCCATCGCCGTTCTTCCGCTCACGGGCCTGGCCGATGTAGACCTTGTCCACGTCGTTGTCATCAGTGCCGAAGAGGAGGTAGACGCCGGTTTGTTTGAGGTCCTCGCGCGACTTCAGGTCGCTGACGTCCGTGCGCGGAATCAGATAGGTAATACCCGTCCAATTGCCGATCGTTGCCTTCTTCGGCCCGCTCGCCGTGCCGTTCATCAAGAACAACTGAACCGTTTTTGGTCGTGCCATGCGCATGCT
>NZ_JBHWPL010000103.1:0-7368 GCF_043424875.1 Trueperella sp.
TATGTCGGTCACCCTCTCAGGCCGGCTACCCGTCGAAGCCTTGGTAGGCCATCACCCCACCAACAAGCTGATAGGCCGTGAGCCCATCCCCATCCAAAAAATCTTTCCAACCAACCCCATGCGGAGAAGGCAGAATATCCAGTATTAGACCCAGTTTTCCAGGCTTATCCCAAAGACAGGGGCAGGTTACTCACGTATTACTCACCCGTTCGCCACTAATCCACCAAAACAAAGTTAAGGCTTCATCGTTCGACTTGCATGTGTTAAGCACGCCGCCAGCGTTCGTCCTGAGCCAGGATCAAACTCTCCACAAAAAACCAAACACCCACCAAAAAAGGCAGACGAAAGATCCATAATGCAGAAAACCTGAAAAACAAGCTCTCAAAAAACCAGAACAAACTGGCAAAAAACTGCAACCAACACCCCACCCACAACGAGCAGAACACCAGCCACAGCACAAACCAACCCAACCCAAACAGGCCAGGCCAGCCAAAAAATACAACATAAAAAGCTGACACACTATTGAGATATCAAACAACACACCCACTGGCGATGACCTGCAGTTTTACCTGCCTGCCCCGCCGGAGCAACCTCTCCAACTTAGTCAATCGTTTCGCTCGAAGTCAAACTCTTGCGATGCGGTTCACATTGCTGGTGATTCGCTGTTGTTCAGTTTGTGTTTCCCACTCGCTGAGCAACGAAATGAAACTTTACGGCTCACGCAGGCCATGGTCAAACCACATCGCGGTGTCTCTACTCACACACCTCGTTTACCGCATGTTTACACGAAAGAACGCGCTGTGCCTGAGGGCACAGCGCGTTTGAGTGGAGATTTCACGAATCTTCTGTGATGCGCCATTTACCTGCGCGTTACGTTCGTGCACCCCGTCGTTGCGAGGTGTTCGCTCCCCCTACTTCGTCTTTCCGTTCGCGAACTCCTCACGGATCGCGGCAGCCACCTTGTCTGCAAGGCCCGTATGGAACACGCCCGGGATAATGTATGCGGCATTGAGTTCTGTATCTTCAACGGCGTTGGCGATGGCATTGGCTGCCACGACCAGCATGTCGTCGGTGACCTGCTCAGCTTGGACGTCGAGCATTCCGCGGAATAGTCCCGGGAAGGCAAGCACGTTGTTGATCTGATTAGGAAAGTCTGATCGGCCGGTTGCAACGACCGCGGCATGCTCTCCTGCAACAATGGGGTCAACTTCGGGGGTCGGATTCGCGAGCGCGAACACGATCGCGTCGTCCGCCATCGTTGCAATGTCATCGCCCGTCAAAATGTTTCCCGCGGATACACCAATAAACACGTCTGCACCGGCCAGGGCGTCCTTCAGCGAGCCATCCACGGCTCGCGGATTGGTGTTCTGAGCCAGCCAGTTGCGGTCTGGGTCTGCCTCTTCGCGGAACACGCCCAGCGTGCCCGCGCGGCCGGCGCCGATGATGTCCGTGGCGCCCTGCCCTATGAGCAGACGAATGATCGCGTTGCCCGCTGCGCCAACGCCCGACACAACGATCTTCACGTCCTCAATCTTCTTGTCCACGAACTTCAGCGCGTTAATCAGCGCGGCCAGAACGACGACGGCCGTGCCGTGCTGGTCGTCGTGGAAGACGGGGATGTCGAGCTCTTCCTTCAGGCGACGTTCGATCTCGAAGCAGCGTGGCGCCGCAATATCCTCGAGGTTGATGCCACCAAATCCGGGGGCGAGCGCCTTGACAATCGAGATGATCTCCTCGGTGTCCTTCGTATCGAGACAGATCGGGAACGCGTCCACATTGGCGAAATTCTTGAACAGCGCAGCCTTGCCCTCCATCACCGGCATCGCTGCCTTCGGCCCGATATCGCCGAGTCCGAGCACGGCGGTACCGTCGGTCACAACAGCAACGGTGTTTCGCTTGATCGTCAAGCGGCGCGCTTCTGACGGTTCTTCCATAATGCGCTCACAGATCGCTGCCACACCCGGCGTGTAGATCTTCGACAGGTCCTGTCGTGTCTTAAGCGGGCGCTTGAGCGTCACCTCGATCTTTCCACCAAGGTGCGCTTGGACGGTCGCGTCGTGAATGCCAAGAACGTTCACGTCCGGATCCGTTTGGAGATGAGAGCGAATCACCTTCGCGTGGCCGAGATCCAAAGTCAAACAGGTGACATCGAACGTCAGCGTGTGCTCGTCGGACTTGACTATGTCGAGGCCTGTGATCATCCCTCCGTTGTCCGAGATTACTCGTGTCGCTTTCGGAACGGACTGCGCATCGAAAGGTGTGCGGATTCTGAGCGTGACGGCATAACTTGGGTAAGCCATAAAAGAACGATTCCTCCCTTGGAAAACTTGCTATCCCCATCATGCCAAATGAGTCGGTTCTATTCCCGGGTGGTATCGCTCAGTGGAAAGCACGGCCGCATTTCGACGACGCCGTCCCTGAGGCTGACACGTAGTGAGCACGACGCCGTCCCCGCGGCTGGCACTGTGCTGTAGCACATGGGCACGACGCCGTCCCAGCACGTACGAAGCCCCGCCGGGTGGATGCCCGGCGGGGCTTCGAGTCGGAGATGGCTCGGTGTGGTCAGCTACGCCTGATTCGCGCGCTCCATGACGAGCTCGCGCACGCGCGCCGCATCAGCCTGTCCGCGGGTTGCCTTCATGACAGCCCCGACGATCGCGCCAGCGGCCTGCACCTTGCCGTCACGAATCTTGTCGAGAATATCGGGGTTCGCCGCGAGAGCCTCGTCGACGGCGGCGTTCAGCGCCGCGTCGTCGGACACAACTTCGAGGCCGCGCGCCTTCACTACCTCCCCTGGCGTGCCTTCACCTGCGAGCACACCATCAAGAGTTTGGCGCGCGAGTTTGTCGGTGAGCTTGCCGTCCTCGACGAGCTTGTCGAGCTCGGCGATATCGTCCGGAGTCACCGGCACGTCGGCGAGTTCAAGCTCGTTGTCCTTGGCGTAGCGAGCCAGCTCGCCCATCCACCACTTACGGGCACCTGCGGGAGTCGCACCGGCATTCACGGAATCCACAATCAGATCGAGCGCATCCGCGTTGACGATGTCGCGCATCTCCATATCGGACACTCCCCATTCGCCCTTGAGTCTGCGGCGCTTTTCGGCAGGCAGTTCAGGCAGGGACTGGCGAATCTCTTCCACCCATTCACGCGATGGCACGATCGGAACGAGATCGGGCTCGGGGAAGTAACGGTAATCGTCCGCGTCAGACTTGGGACGCCCGGACGACGTCGTCGAATCGGCTTCCTGCCAGTGGCGCGTCTCCTGGAGGACGGACTGACCTGCCTCGAGGACTGCTGCCTGGCGGCGCATTTCGTACTCCACCGCACGCTCGATCGCGCGGAAAGAGTTGACGTTCTTCGTTTCGGTACGCGTACCGAGCGGGGATTGCGGGGTCTTGCGGAGCGATACGTTGACGTCCGCACGCACGTTTCCGCGTTCCATGCGCGCTTCGGAGACGCCGATCGCCCGCACAATATCTCGTATTGTGCGCACGTAAGCAGCGGCTACTTCAGGAGCCCGCTCTCCCGCACCTTCAATGGGTCGGGTCACGATCTCCACGAGCGGCACGCCAGCACGGTTGTAATCGACGAGCGAGTAGGACGCCCCCTGCAGGCGGCCCTCGCCACCAATGTGGGTATTCTTGCCGGCGTCTTCTTCCACGTGCGCGCGTTCGATGGGAACGCGGAAAATTTCGCCGTCGCTGAGCTCCACGTCCACGTAGCCGTCGTATGCGATCGGTTCGTCAGACTGGGAGGTCTGGACGTTCTTTGACAGGTCCGGGTAGAAATAGTTCTTGCGAGCAAATTGGCACGACTTCGCAATCTTGCAGTTCAATGCCAAGCCGAGTCGGATCGCGTATTCGATCGCTTTCTTATTGACCACAGGCAACGCACCGGGAAGGCCGAGCGAGACCGGCGTCGTATATTCGTTCGGTTCACCACCGAAATCGTTGGGGGCGGCGTCGAACATTTTCGTCTTGGTCGCCAGCTCGACGTGCACCTCGAGGCCCAGCACAGGATCGTAGGAATTCACCGCGTCCTCGTATTCCAGCAATTCATCCATTATGCGTCCTCCCTAACGTCAATCGGGCATTCTCGCACCGAGGGGTCGGCGATCGCCTCAATCATGGCGGCCACCTTGTACATGCGCGCGTCCTCGTGTGCCGGGGCAACAACCTGTACACCGACCGGCAGGCCGTCGGACAGGCCGGCCGGAACAGACACGGCAGGTACGCCAGCAAGGTTCGCAGGCGTGGTTGTCATGTCGTTCATGTACATCGACATGAGGTCCTTGCTCTTTTCACCGAATTTGAAAGCGGTGGTCGGAGCTGTGGGCGTAATGATTGCGTCCACTTGAGAGAACGCCTCTGCCAAATCGCGCTGGACGAGCGTACGCACCTTGAGCGCGGAGCCATAGAACTGGTCGTAGTGGCCGGAGCTCAGCGCGTAGGTGCCGAGAATGATCCGACGCTTAACTTCGGCGCCGAGCATCTTTCCGCGGGTTTCGCGCATCATCGTCTCTGCCGTGACGGGGCCATCGGTGGGCTCGACACGGTTGCCGTAGCGGACGCCGTCGAACCGTGCCATGTTCGACGAAACCTCAGCCGGCATGATCAAATAGTAGGCCGCGATAGCCGTCTCGAAGGACGGTAGCGAGACGTCGACGATCTGCGCGCCACGTTCTTTGAGTGACTCAACAGTTTGCTTGAAAACAGCTTTGACGCCGTCCTCAAATCCGTCGCCCCCCATTTCTTTCACGACGCCGAGGCGCAGCCCGCTCAGATCCTCGGCTCGCGTTCCTTCGCCGCTTGCGTCAAGAAGTCCGTGAGCAGGCTGAGGTAGGGACGTGGAATCGAGGGGGTCATGGCTCGAGAGAATTTCTTGAAGCGCAGCGGCATCTGCCACGGTTCGCGTGACGGGCCCAACTTGGTCCAACGACGACGCCATGGCGACCACGCCATACCGCGAAATGTTGCCATAGGTCGGTTTCGCGCCAACAGTTCCGGTGAGTGAACCAGGCTGGCGGATCGATCCGCCCGTGTCAGATCCCAGCGCCCACGGCACCATGTAGGCGGCGACGGCGGCCGACGAGCCACCGCCCGATCCGCCCGGCGTGAGGCCTTCGCCCCACGGGTTGACTGTGGGGCCGAAGGCCGAATTCTCCGTCGAGGAACCCATGGCGAACTCGTCCATGTTCGTGTGGCCAACGATCGGCAAGCGCGCTGCCTTGATGTTCTTCACGACTGTCGCGTCATACGGCGCGATCCAGCCCTCGAGCATCTTCGAACCACAGGTGACCGGAGTGCCGTGCTCACACATGTTGTCCTTGAGCGCGATCGGCACACCGGCGAACGGAGGAAGATCCTTGCCAGCCGCCCGATCGGCGTCGACAGACCGGGCAACCTCAAGCGCGCCGTCGTCGTCGATAAAAAGGAACGCGTTGAGCCGCTCGTTCTCGGAGTGGATCCGCTCGAGCGTCGCCGTCGTCAGCGCCTCGGCAGTGATCTCGCCGGCGCGCAGTTTTTGCGCGAGCTCGACGGCGGAAAGCTTCAGAATGCTCATGCTTCCTCCCCCAGAATCTGAGGCACGGCGAACTTGCCGTCCTCGTGAGCGGGTGCGGATGCGAAGACCTCGTCCAGGTCCACCTTGTCGTCCGTCACCACGTCTTCACGCCACACGTTATATAGCGGGATCGGGTGCGAGGTAGGCGGAATATCGGAGTTAGCGACGTGCTCGACCGCCTCCATGGCATCGGAGATCGTGGTCAGCTCTTTGGCGAACTGTTCGATCTCTTCATCTGTTAAAGAAATGCGTGCGAGGTCCCCCAGATTGGCGACCTCGTCTTTGGAAAATATCGACATGCCTAAAGTCTAACGCGTTGGATAGTATGTGCACATGTCGCTCATATCTAGGCCAAATCGTGGAACTGCCAAACAGGTGGTCAAGTGGGCCGTGGGCGGCATTCTCGCGGCGCAGGTTGCTGCCGTGGCGGCCGTGGTTGCCATTGATGAACATCGCAAGCGCCGAAACCCGCCAACCGAGGAATTCCCAACGATGGAGCCTCGCACGGTTCACGTGGCCGACTCGGATTTGACCGTCTACACCTACGGCGAGGATCTGTACGAGGACATGCTCGCCGCGATCGAGGGCGCGCGCGAGCAGATCTTCTTTGAGATCTACATTATGAAAGCCGACGCCGTCGGACACCGTTTCCGCGATGCCCTCATTGCTGCCGCGCGCCGGGGCGTTGACGTGTACATCATCATCGATACGTTCGGGAACCTGAATCAGGATCCGCGCTTTAGGCGCTTCCCGGACATGCCCAACCTGCACGTGATCCGTTTCCCGGTACTGCGCACCGGATTGTTTACGGGCCAGGGCAAGGATCGCGGTTTTGACCACCGCAAGATCTTGGTGGTGGACGAGCAGATTGGTTTCGTGGGTGGCTACAACATCGGCGAGCTCTACGCCGCGAAATGGCGCGATACCCATCTGCGAATCGTCGGCCCCGCCACGTGGGAATTGGAGAACGCGTTTACCGACATGTGGTCGGTCTACCGCAAGTCCCACCATCCGCGCCTCCCGGATCGCGGGCAGTCCAAATGGAACTCGCGGATTACGGCCATTCAGAACATTCCAGCGTTCAAGTCCTACCCCGTGCGGGCCATGTACCTGTCGTCAATTGACCGCGCCGACCGGCGCGTGTGGATCTCGATGGGCTACTTCATCCCCGATTTTGCGATGATGCACTCGCTCAAGCAAGCCGCGCGCCGCGGGGTCGATGTGCGGGTGCTGGTCCCCCAGTTTTCAAATCACATTGTGGCGGATTGGGTTGGACGACCGCACTACGACGAGTTGCTGGCCGCCGGCGTGCGAATCTTCCGTTATGAAGAGGCGATGATTCACGCGAAGACGATGACGGTGGACGGCGTGTGGTCAACCGTGGGAACCACAAATATCGATCGCCTGTCGATGGACGGCAACTTCGAGATCAACGTGGAGATCTTTGACAAGAGCAGCGCGGAACTCATGGAAGAGATCTTCGAGCTCGACCTCACGAATTCCCACGAGCTTCTGCCCGAAGAGTGGGCCGAGCGCGGGCGCCTGGCGCGCATCACCGAACGCATTCTCAAGCCGCTCGGGCCTCTGCTTTAAGGTTTAGCTGACGGAGCTCCTTTTCAACGTTCGATGAGTGTGCCCGCGGCGCGATCGTATTTGTAGTCGACGATGTCGCCTGATTCGATCATGCTTACGGCTTCGTCGATTACGTCAATGTGGACAACGAACCACTCTGACGGGTCGTAGGACGCACCGTCTGCGGCGACCTGCGACACGTCGAGCCGAACCTCCGAAAAGACGCGGTGAGAA
>NZ_JBHWPL010000104.1:0-4276 GCF_043424875.1 Trueperella sp.
CTCGGTGCTCGAAGGAATTGCGCTTGGCGCCATCACGGCGGCTTTTGAGCAGATCATTCCTGGCATCGCAGTTCAGACGGTGATGGCGACCGCGATTATCGTGGGCGTCACATACGCGCTTCACTACTCGGGTGCGGTTCGCACCTCTTCCAAGGGCCGCAAGATCATCCTCACGGTCATGCTTGGCTACCTCATTTTCTCGTTGGCCAACCTCGTGCTCATGCTGTTCGGCGTGTTCGACAACCAGGCATGGGGCATGCGCGGCTACGAGATCGCCGGCATCCCGCTGGGCGTCGTCCTCGGCGCTGTCATGATTCTCGTCGCCGCCTACATGTTGATCGCCGACTTCGAGGACATCAACATCGCGATCGAGAACGGTGCACCCAAGGAGTTCGCATGGACGACGGGCATCGCCATCGTCATGACGATCCTGTGGATCTACATCGAAGTTCTGCGCATCATCGCAATCCTCAACTCGCGCAACTAGCGCACAACTCAATGGGCGGGGAACTGGCACTGGTCAGTTCCCCGCCCGTTTTGGTAGGTGTAGTGTGTACAGCTCTAGACTGTGATGGGGGAGTGAGATGAGCCAAAGCCTGAGTTCTAAAGCGGTGCAGGACATCGTTGACCGCATCGCGGCCGGCGACTTGAAGGATGGCGAAGCCCTCCCGCCCGAGGCGGAACTAGCCGCCGAGCTTGGGATCTCCCGCCTCACCATGCGCGAGGCCGTGCGCGTGCTCAAAGATCGCGGGGTGCTGCGCGTGGTGCACGGGCGCGGCACCTACGTGGCCTCGATCGACGAGTGGACGGATCTGCCCACCATCATCGAGGTGCTCGGCAAAACAACCGCGCCGCGCCAACTCGGTGAGCAGCTCATCGAGGTTCGCCGGATGATCGAGGTCGGTGCCTGCGGCCTTGCGGCGGCGAACCGCACGGACGCCGATCTTGTGGCGATGCGCGCTCACCTCGACGAGTTCGATGCAGCCCTCGAATCGGGTGACGTCGAAGCCGCCCTCATGTCAGATATCGCATTCCATTCGGACGTCGTTGCGGCCTCGGCCAATCCGTTCTTGCAGACCATCATGACTGTGCTGGAGTCGCCGCTTATGCGTTCGCGGCGTGCGACGACGGCGATCCCCGAGGTGCGCGAGCGCGCTCGCGAGCATCACCGAACCATTTTTGCTGCGATCGAAGCGGGGGATGCGAGCGCCGCAAAGAACGCGATGCGCGCTCATATGACCCAGACGAAACAGGATCTCGAGCTGATTTAGCGTTCGCTGGGCGAATCCCCGTGGGGGAATTGTGAGAAATGCTTGCCAAAGCGGTGCGCAGTCACGTACCCTCATTCAAGACCTCAGAGGTCTGATCACAAAGGGGTGTCATGAAAAATCTAGAAGAACTCTTGGCGGGCTATCCGGAAGATGTCCACGTTAGCGCTGAAACTGTTCGCCAGGCACGTGTACAAGCGGAGGACAACACCGTTTACGTCGTGCTCGACGACGATCCCACCGGTACCCAATCGGTTGCGGATCTTCCCGTCTTGACCAGTTGGGAAAAGGAAGACTTCGAGTGGGCCTACTCCACGGGCAAGGCTGCCGTATACGTGATGACCAACTCGCGCTCGCTCTCACCGCGCGACGCCGAACACGTCAACCGCGAGGTCGTCCGCTCGGCCCTCGCCGCTGCCGAGGCGACGGGCACCGACGTCGCTTTCGTCTCGCGCTCGGACTCGACGCTACGCGGGCACTTCCCGCTCGAGCCCGCAACAATCTCGGAAGAGATGGAAGCCGCGACCGGCAAGGGAGCCGACGGCATCGTCGTCGTGCCAGCATTCGGCGACGCCGGCCGCATCACCATCAACGCCACGCACTACGCGGGCTCCGTGGCCGACGGATTCGTGCCCGTGGGCGAGACCGAATTCGCCAAGGATGCGACCTTCGGCTACGAATCCTCGAATTTGCCGGAGTGGGTCGAAGAAAAGACCGGCGGAGACATGCCCGCCGAATCCGTCATCGTCATCGACCTAACCACTTTGCGTGAAAGTAAGGAACGTACCGTTGACAAGCTGACATCGGCCAAGAACGGAATCGCGATCGTCGTCGATATCGTGACCGAGGAGGATCTTCGCCTCCTCGCCCTCGCACTCATCGAGGCTGAGGCCTCGGGATCGCGCTTCGTGTATCGAGTAGGTCCGCCATTTGTGCGTGCCCGAATCGGGCAGGCCGTCCATGATCCGCTCACTGTAGAAGAAATTGCGATGTCGCGCGGTTCAGCCGAACTCGCAAAAGGTGGTCTGATCGTCGTCGGCTCACATGTTGGGCTTACCACTCGCCAGCTCGACCACCTCCGCCACCGCCGTTCTCCCGTCGAGCTCGAAATCGATGTGGCAAAGGTTGTGGATCCGCAGCGACGCACCGACCACCTTGAGCAGGTTGCGCGGGAGGCTATTTCCGCGCTTGATTCAGGTAACGTCGTGGTCCGCACGTCGCGAAAGCTCATCACGGGCGACGATGCTGACAGCTCTCTTGACATTTCCAGACAGGTGTCGGCGGCCGTCGTCGACGTCGTGCAGAAGATCCTCGCGGAGAACCCGCCTCGCTTTGTGGTCGCGAAGGGCGGAATTACGTCGTCGGATACTGCCTCCAAGGGTTTGCAGATCAGGCGGGCCCTGGTGATTGGTCCGATGCTCCCGGGCATCGTCTCGCTGTGGTCGGGTCAGGACGGCCCCGCTGCTGGAATTCCGTACATCGTATTTGCAGGCAATGTTGGCGACGACGAATCGCTCGCGGACGTTGTCGACAAACTTTCAGAGTAAAACACACAGAAAGATTCCGGTTCGTGACGATCGGCGTCATCGAACCGTTCACAATTCTCAAAGGAGAGAAGAATGAAGATTGCAGTAGTAGGCCTTGGTGCGATGGGCCTCGAAATGGCAACATGGCTCGCCGACAAGTTTGATGTGGTCGGGTACGACATTTCCACCGACCGCATGGATCTTGCGGCCGAGCGAGGGGTGTCCAAGACGGTATCCGCGCGCGAAGCGTGCAGTGATGCCGACGTCGTCCTCGTCGCCGTGCGGAGCCGCGAACAACTCGACGACATGTTGTATGGCGAGGCTGGGGTGGCGCCGGTCATGAAGACAGGCTCCGCAATACTGCTCACCTCCACCATCGGGATCGTCGCGGTTCAAGAAATTGCCGCACAGCTCAAAGAGCAGGGAATCGGCCTCATCGATGCGCCCGTGTCGGGTGGGCCTGTGCGAGCCGGAAAAGGTGACCTGCTGGTCACCGTTGGCGCCTACGAGGAGGAGTACCACTTCGCCAAGCCCGTGCTGGACGCCTTGGCCTCCACCCTCGTATGGGTTGGCAAGGAGCCGGGCAAGGGTCAGAGCATGAAGACCGTCAACCAGCTACTGTGTGGCGTTCACATTGCCGCTGCCGCAGAAGCGCTCGCTCTCGCCGGCAAATTGGGACTCGACCAAGAGGTCGCGCTCAAGGCGCTGATGTCGGGTGCGGCGGAATCGTTCATGCTCGGCGACCGCGGTCCGCGGGCAATCCAGGCGTACAACGGTGAGACCGCTGAGGTGAAGTCTCGCCTAGATATTTTCGTCAAAGACATGGGGATTGTTACGGACGCCGCCAAGTCCGTTGGCATCGCCGTGCCGGTCGCTGCCGCTGCCGAACAGGAATATCTCTTGGGTTTGGCAAACGGTCAGGCCGCGATGGACGACTCGTCGGTCGTCAACGTCATCGCTCCCGATACTCGCGCCTAAGCGCACCGAAAGGGTTGAATTATGGGAACCGGAACATTACTGGGGATAGCGATTGGCGCTATTGTCGTCCTGCTCTTCTTGGTCATCAAGGTCAAGATGTCAGCATTCGTCTCGTTGCTTCTTGTTGCAGTTGGAACTGCGCTCGCGACTGGGATTCCGATCGAAAACGTCGTTCCCGTCATGCAGGAGGGTATGGGTAACACTCTCGGGTCGGTCATGATCGTGGTCGGCCTCGGAGCGATGCTGGGTCGAGTAATCGAAGTGGCTGGCGGTGCGGATGCGCTCGCGCACTCTTTTACGAGGGCACTCGGCGAGAAACACGTGATCGCGGCCGTGACCGCGGCGGCGTTCGTCGTTGGAATTCCGATCTTCTTTGACGTCGGCTTCATTATCTTGGCGCCGATCATCTTTGGCTTCGCACGGGTTGCTAACATTAACCCGCTGAAAATTGGGCTACCGGTTGCCGGTGCGCTCCTGACCGTGCATGTGGCGCTCCCGCCACAT
>NZ_JBHWPL010000105.1:0-6357 GCF_043424875.1 Trueperella sp.
CGTCGAGGGTCAGCTCGCGCTGAACGTTGCGAATTCCAATGCTAATTTCCATGATTCCTCCGAAATAGGGCGTGCGTGAACTGCGGCAATTGTAGCGCGGGAGGGGGCGCGGGCCGATGTCCGTTTCATTGCAGGCCGAAAATTGTCGGAGGTCTCGATTAGGCTCGGGGACATGAGTGGTGAACGTGGAGAGCAAAGCGAGCTTGAGTGGGACTCCTCCCAGCAGGCTGTGCTCGAGGTGTCGGCCCCCTGTACGGCGTCGGTGATCGGTGCGCCAGGAAGTGGGAAAACCGCGCTCGCGGTGGAACTGGCCGTGCGGATCGTCAGGGAAGATCCCGAGGCCGAGGTAGCCGTGCTCTCACCGGATCGCCGGGCGGCATCCGATCTGCGAAACGCGATCGCTCGAGAACTCGGATACCTACCCGGCTCGGTTCAGGTCCGCTCGATCACGGCATTCGCCTTCGCGATCGTGTCGGCGTATGCGCAGTATGTTGGCCGCCGGGAACCGGAGCTCCTCAGCGGCCCGGATCAGGACGCGCTACTCAAGGAATACTTCGACCTCATCTTGGACGGCGTCGTGCCAGGAAACCTGCCGCAGTGGGCGGCCGACAGCGACTCGGCACGACTGCCCGCCTACCGAGCCGAGTTTCGCGACCTCATCACCCGCGCAGCCGAACTCGAGCTCGCGGCCGGGGAGCTGGCGGCGCTTGGGGAACGCTTCGACGAGCCGATGTGGATTGCCGGTGCAGAGATTATGGAGGGCTACGAGAACGCGCTCGCAACGCAGGCGGGCGTCGGCCATCAAAATCCGGATGTTATCGACCACGCGCGGCTACTCACGCAGGCCGCGGCCATGCTTGACGGATGGGAGAGCGCGGAGGTTCAGGGCGGCGCACTCGGGGTGGAAAAGCCGCGGTGGGATTGGATCATCGTCGACGACGTCGAAAACTCCACTCTCGCCCTTCGCGCGCTCCTTCGCGTGCTCAAAGCCGATGGCACGTCGATTGTGACATTCGGTGACCCGGACGCGGCGGTTCAGGGATTTCGTGGGGGCGTTGCGCATCTGCCAGCACTCCTCACGCGCGATGAGGCAGCCGGCGGCATTGGCGCACAGCGATTCTATTTGGAAAACCGCTACCGCGCGGGTGGCCAGATCGGGCACATCGCCACGAAGGCGACCTCCGGAATCCACACGGCTGGTGCTGGAAGGCACAGGGCGGCGGATTTCGTCGCGGACGGCGCGGATGACAGCGCGGCAGCGCACCCCGCCGTTGCACAGATCTTCGCGAATGAGGACGAGGAGATCGCGTACGTGGCCACACGCATGCGTCGCCTTCACCTACTCGATGGCGTGCCGTACTCGTCCATGGCGGTGATCACGCGGTCGGCAGGGATGCACCGAGCTGCGAGGCGGTCCTTCTTGCGCTACGGCGTTCCGATTGCCCCCCTTGTGAGTTCGGAGCCGTTGCGCGAGCAGCGCGGCGTCGCCGCGCTCATCCACCTGCTCGAGGTGGCGTTGTGGGATCCAATTGTGGTCGATACTGGCCAGATTGAGGACTTGCTGACCGGCCCGTTGTTCGCGATTGATCCACTCGAGTTGCGCCGATTCCGCCGTGAACTGCGTGGCTGGGAGATGGCCGGGGGAGGGTCGCGGTCCGAAACGGAGCTCCTGAGGCTCGTGCTTTCCGGCGGGGAGCCTTTGGACAAGGTCCCCGAGCTCGCACGGGTCTACGAGGTGATCTCGAGAATCAGGGCTGCTCGGGATCGGCGTGCACTCGGTGAAGAAGTCCTGTGGGAGGCCTGGGACGGGGTCGCGGTTGCTGACAAGTGGCGCGAGCAGGCGCTGGGAGTCGGTGCGCAAGCAGATTCTGCGGATGCCGACCTCGATGCGGTCATGTCCATGTTCCGGATTGCGCAGCGCCAGGCGGATCGCGATCCGGCAAGCGCCGGTATTGACGTTCTTCTCGAAGCGCTCGAAGAGCAGGACCTGCCCGAAGATTCCATCGCCCGCACGGGTGGCCTCGCTGATGAAGTGACGCTCGCGACCCCGTCGTCAACGATCGGGAAATCGTGGGACTACGTGGCGATTCTCGGGCTGAATGAAGGTACGTGGCCAAATACGCGCATCAGAAACCCGCTCACGAAAGTCCCCAAGCTCGTCAACGTCGTGCTCGGCTCGGAGATGGCAGGGCGGGTTGTCGAATCGGGGCAGCTTGTGCGGGATGTTATCGATGACGAGGCACGCATGCTGCTGAAGGCGATCACGCGTGCGCGAAAGGCAGTGGTCGTTACGGCGACGCGCGGCGACGGGGTCCAGCCCTCCCGATTCTTGGGGTGGCTGTTCCCGGAGGCGCAAGACGCCACGGCGTTTGCTACCGTGTTCGACACCGCGGGTCTGACCGGTCGGCTACGCCAGGGAGAAATGAGTGGGAATGCGCGCCTTGCCACTGGCGCGAGGGAACTTCTTGACACGCTGGCAAACCATGGCGTGACGTCGGCGAACCGCGAGGAGTGGGTCGATAGGCTCGAGCCGAGCAACGAAGGGGTGAGCGGGGATGTTTCGGTGTCGCCCTCGCGCATCGAATCGGTTATGAATTGCCCACTTCGCTCATTCTTGGACTCGATCGGAGCCGGATCCGCCACCGATACGCGGGCGCTCGATATCGGAACCCTCATTCACACTCTGGCGGAGGAGTTTCCATACGGGCCGGCATCCGACATGCGCGTGCGCGCCGAGGAACTCATTGCGGGGCTCGATCTTCCGGACGATTTTGACGGCACGAAGGCGCGTGAGGATCTCGATGTGATGCTGCGCAGTCTTGGAAAATATGTTGAGTCGAACCCCCACGAGGTCTGGGTGGAACTTCAAGCGCGCGATACCTTGAGAGATAACGACGGGAATGTCACCGTCAGTTCTCGTCTCGACCGTCTGGCGGTCGACGGCACGGAGGCGGGCGTCGTGGATTTCAAGACCTCCAAATTGGTGATCACCGTTGCGCAGGCAACGGAGAATCCCCAGCTTCGGGTCTACCAATGGCTGGTCAATCGCGGGGCGATTCCCGGGATCTCACGGGCGAGTGGTGCCACCTTGGTCTACGTCAGGGCCCCAGACGGGAAAGGTCTTCCGAAAACTCGTGAGCAAGATGCGCTCACTGACGATCAGATGGCTGAGACCGATTCGATGATCCTCAATACCGGCAAGGTTCAACGCGGCGGATCATTCGCTGCCGTGGAAAACGGCGCCTGCCAATTCTGCGCGTATGCAGCCTCCTGCCCGGCGATCGGAAGCGGAAGGATTTTCTCGTGATCACTTACGACGATTTTGTTAAGACTCTTGAGCACCAGCCCACGCCAGAACAGCGGGAGGTCATTCTGAGCGAGGACCACGCGATCGCCGTCATCGCCGGTGCTGGTTCAGGCAAAACTGCCACGATGGCGCAACGCATTGCGTGGCATATCGTCAACGGAAACGTTCGCCCCGAGGAAGTGCTCGGGCTGACGTTTACAACGAAGGCTGCTGGTGAACTGGCCGAGCGAGTAGAAGCACAGCTCGACCGAGCGCGAGACGAGGGCCTCATATCTCACGCCGATTCCGGTGAGGTCGAGGACGATCGCGACGGCGAGGAGCAGGCCAAACTTCGCGACACGGACGGCGATGCCAGCCGCGCTCACGCCGCGATGGCGAGGCCAACGATCTCGACCTACAACTCGTTTGCTGCAGAGATTGCCGCGTCGTATTCCATGCTGATTGGGGAGGATCCGCGCGCCCGGCTGATCACCGATGCCGAGCGATGGCAGATCATGCGGGACATCGTGGCCTCACTTGATACGAACTCCCAAGAGTTTGAGCTCCTGAAGTCGTGGTCATCGAGCACCGTGATTGATCGGGCGCTCCAACTCTCCGACGCGCTGATTTCGAATGGTGCCACCACTGACGAACTGCGTGAGGTACTAGCCGAGGAGAGGCTAGCGCTGGACAAACTCCAGGGCGTGCAGGTGAAGCGCGGCACCCACACGGAGGCCTCAAAAGCGCAGGCTAAGGCACCGAAGAGCGGAATTGGTTCGATTGATATGCGCTTTGCGATGTGTACGATCATCGATTCTTATCACGCGTACAAGAAAGAGCATTCCGTCATCGAGTTCGCGGATCAGGTTGAGCGAGCGAACCGGATCCTGCAGGCAGTTCCCGACCAGATCGGTGACATCGTCGGGCGCTACAAGCTGATCTTGCTCGATGAATATCAGGACACCTCGGCCCAGCAGGCGCAGTTCCTCTATCACGCCTTTTCGAATGCGTGGTCGGTGTGCGCGGTGGGTGACCCGAATCAGGCCATCTACTCCTGGCGCGGAGCATCCGCGGACGCGCTGAGTGACTTCATGGATAGCTTCGGCGTAGCTAAGAACTTGACGCTCTCGACAGCGTTTCGAAACGGGAAGAAGATCCTCGAAGCAGCAAATGCGTTGACGCAGGGAAAACTCTCCTACCCGTCGATGACCGTCAAGAAGTTGACAGCTCGGCCGGGGGCAAGTGAAGGCAGCGTGCGCTACATCCACCGCTCCTTGCGGGAGGATTCGTATGGAGCCATGGCTGACCAGTTCGCCGACCTGTTCGACGCGGCGAGGGCGGACATCGAGGCGAAAGCCGCGACTGGCCTGGCAAGCGAGGCAGAGCTGACCTATCCGACCGCCGTCGTGCTGTGCCGCGCCCGGTCGTATATGGATCATGCGGCAAAGGCGCTCGAAGAGCGGGGCGTGCCGTTCGAGATCGTCGGCGGAGAAGCGCTCATCGAAAAGCCCGAAGTGAGATTGGTGCGCGCGTTCCTCGGGCTGATTGCCGTGCCGGATCGCAACGATCTGCTCGTCCCGATCTTCACCCACTTCGCGCTCGGGAGTAACGATCTGCGCGCGCTGTCCGCCTACGCCAGGGATCTGGCACGAGCGTCAGCTCGCAAGGAGGCTGCCAAGGGCGATCACTCGGCAGTCGAGATCCGCGCGAGCCTCGTCGAAGCGATCGATACGCTTCCAGATCCGGACCAGAAAGGTGCCGTCGCACCCGAAGGGATGAGCAAGGAGGGCCATGCGCGCCTAGCCAAGATTAAGTCGCTTCTGCGAGGCATGCGCGAGCGACGCCACCTCTCGCTACCAGACCTCATCATTTACGCGGTGGACGCGCTCGATTTGCCCTTCTACGCGAGGTCGAGACGCGACGGCGGAGCCCGCGTCGAGGGAGCATTGAGTGCGTTCGTGCGGATGGCAGCGCAATATGTGAGCGATAACCCGAGGGCAAGCCTGAAGGGTTTCGTTGAATGGATCGACGAGGTCGAAGAACACGAGAACACCGGTGAAGGAGAGGTCAGCGGGGATGCCCAGTTCCTGATGACGGAAGATGTGGTGCCCGAATCCGGCGTCGTGCAAATTATGACGGTGCATGGTGCGAAAGGTTTGGAATGGGACATCGTCGCGATTCCGGACATGAAGTACCACGGCTTTGATGCCTACTCTCGTGACAAGGCGTGGCAGTTGGACGCCGCCGCCCTGCCCTTCCCGCTGCGAGCCGACAAGGCGCACATGCCCTATTTCAGTTTCGCCGATCGGATCCCCTCCTACGCGATCGTCGAGCCTGCGGATAAGGCGCCCATTCTCGAGGAATTTGACCGTTACGTGACCGGCCCGTTGCGGGAGCATTACGCGGCTGAACAACGCCGGCTCGCCTACGTGGCGGTGACCCGTCCAAAAGATGTGTTGATCGTGTGCTCCTACGACCTTGCAGACGAAAGTAAGGCCGCCAACGAGCTCAAGAAGTTGGGTCGCCACACCGATAGCGCATCCACCGATGAGGGGGTCGCGGACGCGACCATGCCGAGCAATACCTTCATCACCGACATGGGCGACGTCCTCGAACATGACGAGGGCAACGATTCCGTCCTCACGGGCGCGGAGCTCGAAAGAATAGCCCGGGAGTTTGACGATACCGCCGGTGGGGCGTGGGAGAAGATCTTCGATCCGGCAACAAAGCGCTGGCCCGTCGACGTCGACAGGCGACTTGATCGGGCGCCCAATGCTGTGCCATCGCAACTTTCCGACGATGACGCCGCCCGACTCGTTGACCGTTGGCAAGACGAGGCACGGGTGCTCATCGAAGAAACCCAGTCCGCTGACACAGCCTTCCAGCTCACCCGTGACTACTTCACGGCATCGGACATCGTCAAACTTAGTGCGGATCCGGAGAGCTTCGTGCGTGATCAACGCCGGCCGATTCCGCAACGGCCGTCGCGCGCGGCGCGCACGGGAACCTTCGTGCATGAGGCGATCGCACATCACTACGACGCCCCGTTGACCTTGGACGTCGATTCGGTG
>NZ_JBHWPL010000106.1:0-8928 GCF_043424875.1 Trueperella sp.
TGACTGGGCCGGGCCTCCCTGGAGTTGAGTGTCCGTCGGTGACGGACAAGTTACCCGTGTGTTTACGGAGCGTTCGGGGTCTCGACGACGATCTCGCCGGACTTGATCTGCTCGGTAATCTCCTCGATCTCCGACTTCAGCTCGTCCGAAACGGCCGAGTCCATGTCGTGGTACGGAGCAAGTCCAACGCCACCGTTTTCAAGGGTGCCGATGTATGGCTCCGACGAGAAGCTACCGTCAACGCCGAGCTGGATGGTGTCCTGAACCGAGGCCGAGATTTCCTTCATGACCGAGGTCAGGATGAACTCGCCGTAGTCGGGTGCGGTCTCGTACCAGTCCGAGTCAACGCCGATGAAGTAGGCATCGCCGGTCTCCTGGATAGCTGCTGCTGCGCCGAGGCCAACCGGGCCTGCGACGGGCATGATCACGTCAGCGCCCTGATCGAGGAATTGCTGTGCCTGCTGCTTACCAAGGGTCTGGTCATCGAACGAGTTGGTGAAGGCGCCAGTCTGGCCTTCCTTGTCCCAGCCGAGGACCTGGACGTCCGTGCCCTTCTGCTCGTTGTAGTAGTCAACGCCGTCAACGAAGCCGTCCATGAAGATTGCAACGGACGGAATCTGCATACCACCGAAGGTGGCAACCGTGCCGGTCTCCGAGACGCCAGCTGCGAGGTAACCAGCAAGGAATGCTGCCTCAGCGGTGTTGAAGACGAGCGGGCGTGCGTTCTCGAGCTCAAGCGGGTTCGAATCGGCGTCGGTGAACGTCGCGTCAACGAGGCCGAATGCGAGGTCGGGGTTCGCGTTTGCTGCATCTTCGAGCGGCTGCTCGAGGAGGAAGCCAACGCCAATGATCATGTCACAGCCGTCTGCAACCATCGACTCGACGTTCGGCGCGAAGTCGGCATCAGACGACGACTCTGCGGTTCCGGCCTCAATGCCAAGTGCGTCTTCAGCAGCCATCAGGCCGTTGTATGCGGACTCATTGAACGAACGATCGTCCCAGCCGCCGGCGTCGGAAACGATACATGCCTTGTAGTCGGTCGAGGCAGCGTCGCCTCCATCATCGGTACCGCCGTTGCCACCGTCATCGCTATCGCTCGAGCAGGCGCTCAGCGCGAGCATGGATGCTGCGGCAATCGCGGCAAACTTCTTAAAATTCCTCACGTGGATACTCCTTCGTAATCATCGCAACCACCGCACTAATGCAGTGAGTTAACACAACAATAGCGCCTGCGTCACTAAAAGTCGCACCAAAAGTCCAGCTTTGGAAAACTTTATCTACTCGTTATCTCGACTTTTCGCGTTCACTGCGCGTTATCCTGTTGTTAACGAAGTTCGTCCATGCCCTTTTCTGCGATATCGTCAACGATGTCCTTGACTTTCTGCGCAGATTCGCGCGCCGCCACAAGGATCGCATTCTCGGTTTCAACGACGACGACGTCCTCCAATCCCACTACCGCAATCGGCTTGGAATGGGTGTAGACCAGTGCACCGGGCGAGTCCACCGTCAGCACGGGCTGCTTGGCGCCACCGGGTGCAACGTTCGGCCCCGCGTCGACGACGTCGCGCAGCGAGGCGAAATCCCCCACGTCGGACCAGCCCATCTCCACTGGCACGACGGCGACCCCACCCTCGTCCGCCAACGGCTCTGCAATGGCGTGGTCAATGGCGATCTTCTTCAGCGTCGGCCACACCCGGTCCATAACCTCGGCTCGCTGCGGGGTGTCATATACCCGCGCGATCTCCATAATGCCCGCGTGGAGCTCGGGCTCGAAGGTCTCGAGCGCGCCAAGAAGCACGTTCGTCTTCGCCACGAACATCCCCGCGTTCCAGCGGTACTCCCCCGACGCGACGTAGCTGCGCGCCGTCTCGGCGTCCGGCTTTTCCACGAATTCGACGACGCCGGCCGCGCGGTCCATCCCCTCGAGCCTTTCGCCCTGGTGGATGTAGCCAAAACCGGTGGCCGGGTGATCCGGCATGATTCCGATCGTCACAAGATAGCCGAGATCGGCCGCCTTCTCCGCCTCGAGCACGGCTTCATGGAACGCGCGCTCGTCGCGGATGAGATGATCCGCGGCAAAGGAACCGAACACCACGTCGCCGTGGCGCTCGCGGATGACAGCCACGGCAAGCGCAATCGCCGCCATCGAATCGCGCGGCGAGGGCTCGGCAATGACGTTCTCCCGCGGGATCTCCGTCAGCTGCGCCTTGACGGCGTTGGCGTGCGCCACGCCGGTCACAATCATGGTCGAGCGTGAAACTTTCGCGAGCCGATCGACGGTCTGCTGGATCAGCGTCCGCCCGGCACCGGTCAGGTCGGTCAGGAACTTCGGGTGGTTGCGCCTCGACAGCGGCCACAGCCGGGTCCCCGCTCCGCCCGCTGGAATGATCGAGTAAATCATCCCTACTCGTCCTCAACCATCTCGACGTCACCCTTTTCTACCGCGGCGAGCTCGCGATTGGTGGTGTAGGCCGTCTTCGAATGGAACGCCTCCCACGCGCCGTCGCGGTAGTCCTGCTCGGCGTCGGCGAGTGCCTGCTTTGCTTCTTGGATCTGCTGCTCGGCCTTCTCAATCTTCTTCCGAGCGCGGCGCTCCTTGAGCCCCTTCCACTCGGGGATTGACTCGGGCTTGGGCTCCGGCGGATCGGGAGCGATCGTGCCCGAAATCGGGTCGTGAACCCAGCGCTTCGTCTCGGGCTCGGACTCCGTGACGTAGTTCGGAGTCTCCTCGAGGTGCTCCATCTGGCTCGGCGTCGGCTGGCCGGGGGCTGGCGGATTCGCGACGACGCACGCGGCGATGAGCAGAAGCCTGGCGAGGAAGTTCACCCACAGGAGCAGAGTACCGATGGCGGCGAAACCGGCTAGGAGCTCGTTGTCGGACACCGAGCCCACCACGGATGTTCCAAGGTAGCGCAGGAGGCCCGAGCCAATACCGCCCACGATGCCGCCCAGCAGAAGGTCGCGGCGCGGGGCTCGCACGCCAGCCATGACCCGGATCAGGAACATGACCACGGCCGTATCCACGATAAACGCGATCGCCAACGTGCCGGCCGACAGCAGGAACGAGCTTGCGCCCTCCGTGACGTTCAGGAATTCGAGAATCGGCTCAGCAAAGAACCTCGTGGCCATCGTCAAGACGGTCGTGACCAGCACCGAGACGCCGAGCACGAGGAAGCCACTGAAATCAAGAAGCTTCGCCACGGCCGGGTTGCGCGGAATCCGCGAGATGCCGAACATGTTGAGAACAGAATTACGGATGCCCGTCATCAAGCCGATCGAGGACCAGAGCAACACCAGTAGACCGATCAAGGAATAGAGGTTAAACGGGTTGTCGACGATGAGGGAATTCGGATCCACGATGCCATCGCTGGACGAACCATCCATCTTCAGAACGCCCGGCAGGGCGGAATCGATCGATTCAAACAGGCTGTCACGCAGCTCCTGGTTGCCGCCCAAGATATAGGAGAAGGCGGTCAGTCCGATGGTCAGCGCACCGGCGATGGCGAACAGGGCCGAATAGGCGATGCCGCCGGACAGCTGCGGCCCACGCGCGGTCGTGTATCTCTGAACAGACCGGACGATCCGCAGGTCCATGACCCATTCAACGAACCGTTTGCCCTTGGACACGACCTCGGGAGGTGCGTCGTCGTCGGTCTTGATCTCGAATCGCGTGCTCATCGTCGTCCTTACAGCTCGTACTTCATCACCAGCGGGGCGTGATCCGACCAGCGCTCCGCATAAGACGCCGCCCGATCCACCCTGGCCGATACCGCACGCTCAGCGAGCCCCGGCGTCGTCATCTGATAGTCAATACGCCAGCCGGCATCGTTGTCGAATGCCTTGCCGCGCTGAGACCACCACGTGTACGGACCTTGCGTCTGCCCGCTCAGCATACGGTGTGTATCCACCCAGTCGCCGGCGAACCAGCGATTCAGGTAATCGATTTCGGGATCAAGCACGCCGGACGTCTTGTTGTGGTTCGGCTTCCAATTCTTGATATCCAGCGGGGTGTGGACGATGTTGAAGTCGCCGCCCACGAGCACGTGCGGCGCTTCCTCTGTTCGCGAAGCGAGCAATTCTGCAAGCCTCGCCTCGACGCGATCGAGGTGGAAATACTTAGCGGCCATCTTGTCAGGATTATCGGCGACGCCGGAGTGCAAGTATGCCGAGACGAACGTCGTGCCAAGCGAGGGCACCGTCGCCTCGACCCAGCGCCCGGTATCGACGGCGGGCTCGTCGGGACCGATCCCAATCGCGCTCGCGCTCACCGGGTGATCCTTGCGCACGGCGATAGCGACGCCGGCGCGGCCCTTGAGCACGGAGGCCTGCTGAATCAACGTGTAGTCATCGCCAACGATCTCGGCGACGAGTTCCTCCGGCGCCCGCACCTCCTGCAGCAGCACGACGTCGGCTTTCGTCTCGTCCACCCACGCTTCCATGCCTTTTCGGACCGCGGCGCGAATCCCATTGACGTTGACAGTTGCTACCAGCATCGATGCTCCTTCATTCGTTGGCGTCTAGCGCACTCTACCCCTCGCGCCGTTCCACTGCTTCCACGACGTTCACGAGTAGAGTCGCGCGCGTCATCGGCCCGACTCCCCCGGGGTTGGGCGAGAAGTATCCCGCCACCTCGCGCACGCCAAGATCGACGTCTCCCACGAGCTTCGTCTTACCATCCTCGCCGGGCTCGCGCGTCACGCCGACGTCGAAGACGGCCGCGCCGGGCTTGATCATGTCGGCTGTGACCAGCCGCGCGGAGCCGGCGGCCGCAACCACGACGTCGGCCTCCTTCGTGTGTGCGGCAAGATCGCGGGTGCCGATGTGGCAGGAGATCACGGTCGAGTTGATCTTTTCGTGGGTGAGGAGCAACGAGAGCGGGCGTCCGGCCGTCTGCCCCTGACCAATGACGCACACAACGGCACCATCCCAGTCCACGCCGTGCCGGTTGCCGAGTTCGACAATGCCGCGCGGCGTGCATGCAATCGGCGATGGGAGCTCGCCGGTCGACTTACCTGCAAGGCGCCCGACGTTGATCGGGTGGAGGCCGTCGACGTCTTTATCTGGCGCGATCGCCTCCACGATGGCGTCGGTGTTGCACTGTGGTGGCAGCGGCAACTGGACGATGAAGCCCGTGACCGCCTGTGCATCGTTGAAGTGGCGGACGGCTGCGAGGACGTCGTCGGTGGTGGCGTCTTCTGGCAACTCGACGCGCAGCGATCGGATACCGACCTCTTTGCAGTCGCGGTGCTTGGCATCCACGTACACGCGGGAGCCGGGATCGTCGCCCACGAGGATGGTGCCGAGCCCGGGGACGATACCCCGATCGCGAAGCTGCGCGACGCGCTCGGCCACCTCTTCTTTAATGCTGGCGGCAGTTGCTTTGCCGTCCATCAAGATCATGCCAGCTGATCCAATCCCTCGTAGAGCGGGAAGTCCTCGGCCAGCTTTGCGGTGCGGGCGCGCAGCGCCTCGATGTCGGCGTCCTTGCCATCGCGGAGCGCTTCGGCGATGACGTCGGCAACCTCTCGGAACTGCTCGGCGCCGAAGCCGCGGGTCGCGAGCGCCGGTGTGCCGATGCGCAGGCCGGAGGACACGGACGCGGGGCGCGGGTCGAACGGGACGGAGTTGCGGTTGATCGTGATGCCGACCTTCTCCAGCAGATCTTCGCCCTCTTTGCCGTTCATCTCCGCATCGCGAAGATCTACGAGCACGAGGTGGACGTCGGTGCCCCCGGAGACGACCGTGATGCCCTTGGCGGCAACGTCATCCTGCAGGAGGCGCTCGGCCAGGATCTTTGCGCCTTCCAGCGTACGTTCCTGACGATCCTTAAATTCCGGCGACGCGGCGACCTTCAGCGCCACCGCTTTCGCCGCAATCACGTGCATGAGCGGGCCGCCTTGCTGGCCAGGGAACACCGCCGAGTCAAACTTGCGGCCGAAAGTTTCGGCGTCGCGCGAGAGAATCATGCCCGAGCGCGGGCCGCCGATCGTCTTGTGGATCGTCGTCGTCACGACGTCGGCGTGCGGCACCGGATTCGGATGCAGACCCGTAGCCACCAGACCGGCGAAGTGCGCCATGTCGACCCAGAGGTATGCGCCGACCTCGTCAGCAATCTCCCGGAACTTGGCGAAGTCGAGGTGGCGCGGGTAGGCCGACCAGCCTGCGATGATGAGCTTCGGCTTGTGTTCGAGCGCCTTCTCGCGCACGGTCTCCATATCGATGAGGTAATCGTTCTCGGAGACTCCGTAGGAGACCACGTTGTAGTTCTTGCCCGAGAAGTTGATCTTCATGCCGTGCGTCAGGTGCCCGCCGTGCGAGAGCTCGAGGCCCATAATCGTGTCGCCTGGCTTGACGAGCGCGTGGTAGATCGCGGCATTGGCCTGCGCGCCCGAGTGCGGCTGCACGTTGACGTACTCCGCGCCGAAGAGCTCCTTGGCGCGGTCGATCGCGAGCTGTTCGGCGACGTCCACGAATTCGCAGCCGCCATAGTAACGGCGGCCGGGGTAACCCTCGGCGTACTTGTTCGTCAGCACCGAACCCTGCGCCTGAAGCACCGCGCGCGGCACGAAGTTCTCGGAGGCGATCATCTCGAGAGTCGTGCGCTGGCGGTTCAGCTCGTCGTCGAGCACCTGCGCGATCTCGGGATCCAGTTCATCGAGGGACATATTGAAAAGGTCGGACATCTAGGTTTTCTCCTTATTCTGAAGTGCGCGCCCAGGCGATCGACCCGCACCTACCAACACTCCCCGGTGGTAACCACCTACGCCAGTTGCATCCGCGCCAGTTTATCGCAGCGCCGTATCTTTTCCCCGGCTGTGCACATGCTGAGAACGCCAACTGTGCGCCCTGACACCGGTCACGGTACTCGGTCGCAGTACTCCCATTCACGACGCCATCCCATTCACGACGCCATCCCTAGGTCAAACAGTGGCTCCTGGGACCCCTGCATTTTGGGCACACTCCTCCCTTGGTCAATCTGGCCGACTTTTCGAGCGCGATCCCTCCCAGATCGTCGCCTTTCGGCAGGCTCACGCCGATCCGACGGATCAACGATGACCTTCCCACCGGCGTCCACGAATTCCCATCCGTTTTCGTAGTGAATCGCAGTAATCTGCTCCTGATGAATCACGGAGTGATGATGCCAGCAGACCATCACCAAGTTATTCAGGTCCGTCTCTCCGCCGTTTTCCCAATATCGAGCATGGTGCAATCGGCTACTTGTATAGGTTTGCGAACATCCCGGGAACTGGCAGTGCCGATCTCGCGCGATAATCGCTCTCGCCTGCGCCGGCGTGGCCGTTCGATATCGACGCCCCACGTCCAACACCTCTGACCGCTGCCCAAACACCACGCGCGAAATTTGCGCATCGGACAAAACCATCTGCAGCTGCGCTGGCGTGAGCGGAGTGCCGTCGTCGAACGTTGCGGGCTCAAGTCCCTCAAAGTAGGCCGCGTCTATGCCCGGGGCAATCTCCGCGATCTTTCGTCCCAACTCCGGATGAACAACTGCAACGCTCGGCGCGATGTCACGGCCCTGATCGGCCCGATAACGAGCCTCGGCAACCGCCAACGTCTCCAGCGAGCAGTGCACCGATACGTGCGGAGAAACCCTCGCGCTCGGCTCGAACTCGCCGCCTTCGAGCGCGCGAGCACAGAGCTCCACGAGGGCGTTCGCACGCCTCTTCGGCGGCGATATCCGGGCACCGGAATCTCGCTCGGCCGAATCCCCCGCTCCATCGCCTTGCTCGGCCTCATCGGATTGCTCGGCCGCATCCTGATCCTCAGCGGCGTCCCGCGCGGCCCGCATCACCGCATCCAGCGCGTTGTTCACGAGAATGCCATTCATCGGCGTCAATCGACCGTTGATCACCCAATACTCACCCTTATTAAAGAGGTGCAGCTTCTCGTCCTGCGCGTCGGCCTTCGCGTCCTTCTCCGCAGCCTTCGGCGCATGCTTAATCGCCCACGCCTTCACCCGCTTGGTAAACCTATCGACGTCCATCGTCAGTGCGTAGCTCAAAAGCTTGCGTTCACCATCGTGCTCATCCGCCAGCTGTTCCTTCAACGTCGGATTCTTCGCCACCTTGCGCACGGCATCCACGTACTCATCCGTGATCTGCCCCGCCCTCAGCGCCTCACGGAACGCAGGCAAATCCTCGTTCAACGCCTGCGCGCGATCCACCGTCTCCTTCGCCCTCCGCCACGAGACATTCGCCGTCTCCTGCTCAAAAATCGCCGCCGTTCGCGCGCCCTTGCCCTCCCAGTCTCCGCGCTGGGACACGACATCGACGACGTCGTACCTCAACCCGCGTACGCGCTTCGATATGCGGTCCATTCGGCGGGAAATATCGAGGCACGCCTTGGACCCGAACGCGGCCATGTCAATCGAAGCGAGGACGTCAACAGCGCGCTCAATCTCATCAAGCGTGAGGGAGACGATCTCCTCATTCGCCGAAATGCCGAACGATGACTCGTCACTTTGCACACGCGGACGTGCACCATCTTCGTTGATCCCATCGACGGATCGCATATGTACACCTCCTTTGGTGCTCGTGGATCCCCGGCATTAAGCCGAATACCCGTATGGTGAGTTGTTGATTCAATTTTACGAGACGGCTCCGACAAATTATTTTGCCACCGACAGCCACCGATTCTCACCGATGGGCGCCAATTACCAGCAGTTCGACCGCCGCCGCTTGCCACCGACTCGATCGCCGATAAAACAGCCTACGAGACCCCTCCGACAAAAAATCCAGCCGTCAGCCACCTGCCATCCGACCCCGCACGGCCGCACAATCGCGTGAGACAATTGCCCCATGAGCACAGACCGCATCCCACATCCCAGCGCAGACGCCGTCGTTCTCGTCCCGCTCCCCCACGCCACCGACGAAACCTCATCAGGCGCCCAACTCATCGGCCCCGCCTGGC
>NZ_JBHWPL010000107.1:0-12977 GCF_043424875.1 Trueperella sp.
TCCGAACCGACGACGACGGTCCCGCCAGTCCCGTCCCACCGTATGCGTGGCACGCGCTCACTGGCGCAGATGACGACGATCGGCGTGGGCGGCCCCGTCGCCAGCGTCGTGAACGCGACGAGCGAGGCCGAGATCATCGACGCCATTACGCAGGCCGACGCCGAGGGAACACCCGTCATCGTCATTGGCGGAGGGTCGAATATCCTGGCCTCGGATGAGCCGTTCGACGGCGTCGTCGTGCGCGATACTCGCACGGAAATCACCGAGCTGATGGACGATGGCTGTGGCGGCGCGGAAATGCGTATCACCGCGGGCACGCCGTGGGATGACGCCGTCGTCTTTGCTGTCGAACACGGCTGGATGGGCATCGAGGCGCTGTCGGGAATCCCGGGATCGGTTGGCGCGGCCCCGGTTCAAAACATTGGCGCCTATGGCCAGGAGCTGGCCGAGACGCTCGCGGCCGTGCGCGTGTACGATCGCGCGACCAAGGCTACCCGCACCTTTTTCCTGTCCGACATGAAGTTCGGCTACCGCGATTCGATCCTCAAGAGGTCGATGGGGGAGTTCGGCGCGAGCCCGCGCTGGGTGGTGCTCTCGGTGGATCTGCACATGCGCCGCGCCACGCTCTCGCGGCCGGTGAGCTACGTGCAGCTGGCCAACAAGCTCGACATCGAGCTCGGCAAGCGCGCCCCCTCGGCGGACGTGCGAGCGGCCGTGCTCGAGCTGCGCCGCTCGAAGGGCATGGTGCTCGACGATTCGGATCGGGACACCTATTCGCTCGGCTCCTTCTTCACGAACCCCGTGCTCACGGAGGAGGCGGCGGCCCGGCTACCCGAGGGCGCGCCGCGATTCGGTGTGGCCAAGCACGACGCCGTCAACCAGATTGGCAAGGCTGCCCCCACGATCGAGGGTCAGGTCAAGACGTCGGCCGCGTGGCTCATCGACCATGCGGGCTTCCCGGCCGGATACAACATGCCCGGCCCGGCGGCCCTGTCAACCAAGCACTGCCTGGCGCTGACCAACCGCGGCGAAGCTAGTGCGCAAGACATCGCGGCGCTTGCACGCGAGGTGCGCGACGGCGTCGAGGAGACGTTTGGCGTGCGGCTCGTGCCCGAACCGGTGGTCGTCGGTGTAGATATCTAGGCTGCATAGATATCTAGGCGGCATAGATTTCTAGGAAGCGCAGGTATCTAGGTGGCGCGGATTGGCCCGCGCTCGATCAGGTCCTCGATGCAGGTGAGAACGACGTCGAGCGTGTGCGGCGCGCCGATCCCGCGGAAGTGACCGGCCACGTCGAGCGGAATGTTCGTCGCGCCTTCAAGCAGGGAACCCTCGGGGATGTGAAGATCCCACGTGGGGCTCAGCGAATAAATGCGCTTGCGAATCACTCGCTCGCGCTGCGGCCCCCACGGCTGGTGGATCGCCGGCCCCGCGGGCGCCATGCTCGACAGTGCGGTCACGGCGGGGAAGAGCTTAGCCATGCTGCTTCCGCTCCAGGGCGCGGCGATCGCGATGAGGCCGTGCACGCCGTGGGGGAGCCCGGCGAGCGCCGCCCGCCCAACGAGTGAGCCCTTCGAATGGGCGAGCAAAATGATGGGCAGGTCTGGCTCCTGCGCATACCGCTCCCTGATATCGGCGAGCACCTTCTGCGCGAGCTCGGGAACTGGCGCGAGCATGCGCCCAAGATCGGGCTGGACGATGTCGTATCCCGATTTCTCCAGCGGCTCGAACGTGGACTGAAAGTAGCTGCCGTCTTCCAAGATGCCCGGCAGCGTGAGAATCGTTGCCCGCGTGTCATCGGGCCTCGTGGGCACGTGCGCCCGAGGCGTTGCGATCACGTTGCGCGCGAACCAGAGATAATCCGCAAGCACGTCGCGAATTCTCATGCGCGCGCCTCGAGCTCGGCCTCGGTGAGGAGAGCGACGGCGGCCTTGGCCACGTCGTCGTCATCGGAGTAAATCGTGGAATGCGCGGCGCCGGGAATCTGGACGCACGTTGCCTGAGCCGCCTGATCGGCGAGGTAATTAGCCCACTCGGTGGGAACCAGGTAGTCGTGCTCGCCGTGGAGGATCATCACGCGCGCCTGATCGCCCACGAGCGCCATGCGCCCCTCGATCGGGTAGTTCATCATGGTTGGCAGGGTCTTCATGACCCAGTGGCCGGCCGAGCGCAGGTAGCTCAGCGTCGCGACGCGAACGAGCTCCACGTCCTCAAAGACCGCCGACTTCAGGTAGTTAAAGACGACTACGGGAGGGTTGCGCTCGGCGGCGTTGACCGGCGGGCCGATGAGGCAGGCGCGGCGGAAATGCTCCGGCCTGCGCGCCATGAGCTCCACGACGATCTGTGCGCCCATCGAATGACCGACCAGAATCGGATCCGCAATGCCGTTGAGCCGCATCGCCGCGTCAACCAGCGCCGCGAATCCGGCGATCGACAGCGGATCTTCCGGCGGCGGAAGGCTCGCGGCCCCCGGCAGGTCCATGATGAACACCTCGCCGTATTCGGCGAGTTCTTCGGCAAGCGGTGTCATGTACGTCGAGGACAGCCCGATTCCGTGTAGAAGCACGAACGTTACACGCTCGTCGCCCACGCCGTCGATCTTTTGCCGGTTCAGGCCAGGTGGTGGCGCACCAATGCGGTGGATCCGCACGAATCGGCCGTCGATGTTCAACAGCGTGCGCTGGGCGTCGCGGCCAGCACCGCCCAAAATGAACGACGTCGGATTCAGACTCATGCCACCACCTCCGCGGGCTCTGCCAGCCACTCGTCGACCTCGCGCAACCACCGCTGCTTGGATTCGATCGTGGCCATCGACGCCGTAATCGAGTCCTTCGCGAAACTCGCAAGCTCGGCGTCGGAAAATCCCTGCTCGCGCGCGATCTCGTACTGATCCGTTAACCGCGAGAGGAACAGGAGCGGATCATCCGCGCTCAGGGCAATCTGCGCGCCGGCGTCCGAGAGCCGACGCAGCGGCACTTCCTCCGGCGCCGTGTAGACGCCGAGCTGCACGTTCGACGTCGGGCAGACCTCGAGCGCGATGCCCGCGCCCACGATGCGTGCGAGCAGATCCGAATCCTCCGCCGCGCGCACGCCGTGTCCCAATCGGGTGGGGCGCAAGTGCGTGACCACCTCGCGGATGTGGTCGGGGCCAAGGAGCTCTCCGGCGTGCGGGACGGATGCGAGCCCGGCACGGCGGGCGATGTTGAATGCGGCTGACCATTGGGACGTGACGCCCCTGCGCTCGTCGTTGGACAGGCCGAAGCCGATCACCTGACCGGGCCCGTTGCCCGCGTGCTTGGCTGCGAGGCGGGCGAGCACGCGGGCATCAAGGGGATGCTTGATCCGCGATGCCGCCACGATGATGGCCACCTCCACGCCGGTGGCCTTGGAAGCCTCGGTTGCCTCGTCGAGCACGATCTCCAACGCGGGCGTGATGCCGCCAACGAAGGGCGCATAGGAGGTGGGGTCAATCTGGAGCTCGAGGCGGCGCGAGCCCTCGGCCGCGTCGTCGGCGGCCGCCTCGCGCACGATCCGCCGCATGGCCTCCTCGCTTCGCACGACCTTGCGCGCGGCGTCGTAGGCGCGCTGGAAGCGGAACCAGCCGCGCTCGTTTGCGGGCACCTGAAGGGCGGTCGTATCTGTGAGGTTGGCGGGCAGGCGCAGGCCGAGTTCGCGGGCCAGATCGGCGAGCGTCGACACCCTCATGGAACCCGTAAAGTGCAGGTGAAGATGCGCTTTGGGCAGGGTCGTCAGATCTCGCATGCCGATAGTCTAACCTCCCTCTGGTTCAGCCTGCATAAACGCCGCCACACGCCGAGCGGTTGAGGCGCCGCCCAAAGACTTCTATAAAAGAACTATGGCAGTTTCACACAGCGACGAACGACGCGCGGTGAATATCCTCGCCGGCCCCTCCGCTGGTGAGATGATCAACCTCGCTCTGGGCAAGGACGGGATCGTGCGCTCCTGGCACGTTCACGCCGTCAACCACCGCCCGGGTGCGAGCGTGTCGGTGGGCTACTCGGTGGTGTGGGACAAGTTCCACGGCGCCGGTCAGCGCGTGCGCGAGGATCTCTATCTCGTGGCGTCGACGGCGAAGATTCATCCCGATCGCCTCGCGCGGGCCGGCGCGAAGACCCTGTACGCCGACGACCTGCCCGTCCACCTGTGGGAATTCCCCAACGATCCGGATCTGCCCGCGCTCGGGCTCGCCTGCGATCCCGAGCCGCTCTCGGATCTCGTGGGCGAGCGCGTCGATGTCGAACTTCTGGGCTACCGGCCCACCCGCCGCGCCGTCCTGCGCGTCGAGGGGGAGAGCGAGCTCCTGTTCGCCAAGGTCGTGCGCCCAGACACCGTCGAGGCGCTGTTGCAGCGGCACATCGCGTTCGAGAAGGCGAAGCTTCCCGCCCCGCGCGTCACCAGATCCACCGCGGACGGGCTTGTATTGACGACGACGGTCCGAGGCACGCCACTATCCGCGGCTTACGTGCGCGGCAAGAACCTTGATGCGACGTTCACGTCCCTGTCCGAAACCCTGGACGCCCTGCCGATGATCGGGCGTGGGCTCAAACGCCGCCCCGCCTGGGCCGACCGCTGCGAGCACTACGCCGACGCCGCGGGCGCCTCCCTTCCCGAGATCGCCGACCGCGCGAGGGCCGCCGCCACGGCCATTCGCCGCTACCGCACCGAGGCCGACTACGGCCCGCTCGTGCCCACCCACGGAGACTTCTACGAGGCGAACGTGCTCGTTTCGCCCACGACCGGCCACGTCAGTGGCCTGCTCGACCTCGATTCCTTCGGGCCCGGCTACCGCGCCGACGACTGGGGGTGCCTGCTTGGGCACCTCTCGGTTCTTCCCAGCCTGAACGAGAAGTACAAGCACGTTGGCTCGATCACCGACCGCTGGTTCGAGCGAGCCCGCACCGAGGTCGATCCGGTGGCGCTCGCGGCCTCGACGGCCGGCGTCGTTCTCTCGCTCGTGGCTTCGGCCCGCCAGCGCGGCAGGAGCAACTGGCAAAAACAGGCGCTCGCCCGCCTCGGGGTGGTCGAGGGATGGCTTGCTACCGCGCGCGAAGCCGAGCGCGATTGGGGATACGGCACGCGTCTGACCGCCGTCCGCTAACCGCCGCCTCCCACCCAACCGCATGCCGACGGCACAAAAAACGGGCGCCCAGTACGAAACCGGGCGCCCGTCGTCGTGATTAAGCGAAGAGCTGCTGCAGGCGTGACGCGCCCTCCACGAGGTCCTCGTCAGACAGGGCGTAGCCCATGCGGATGTAGCCGGGCGTGCCGAAGGCTTCGCCAGGAACAACGGCCACTTCGGCCTCCTCGAGGATGATCTCGGCGAGCTCGGTGGTCGTGTTCGCCACGCGGCCGTTGATCTCCTTGCCGAGCAGGCCCGACACGTTGGGGTAGACGTAGAACGCGCCCGTCGGCTCGGGAACCTCGATGCCCTCGATCTCGCGGAGCATCTCCACGAGGGTCGTGCGGCGGCGGTTGAAGGCCTCCTTCATCTCGGCGACGACCCCCTGGTCGCCCTCGAGCGCGGCGATTGCCGCCACCTGCGAGACGTTCGAGACGTTGGAAGTGATGTGCGACTGGAAGTTCGCCACCTTCTTCATCACGTCAGCCGGCCCGTGCATCCAGCCCACGCGCCAGCCGGTCATGGCGTAGGTCTTGGCCACGCCGTTGACCACGATGGTCTGGTTCTGGAGCTCGGGAACTTCGGCGAGGATGTAGGACATCTCGCCCTCGTACACGAGGTGCTCGTAGATTTCGTCCGAGACCACCCACAGGCCGTTCTCGAGCGCCCACTCGCCGATCGCCGCGAGTTCCGTTGCGGAGTAGACCGAGCCGGTCGGGTTCGACGGCGAGCACAGCAGGAGAACCTTCGTGCGCTCGGTCAGAGCGCCGTCGAGCTGGTCGAGCGTGACCTTGTAGTCCTGGTCGGAGCCCGCGAGTACCTCAACCGGGACGCCGCCGGCCAGCCTGATCGCCTCGGGGTAGGTGGTCCAGTAGGGGGCGGGCAGGATGACCTCGTCGCCGTCGTCGACCAACGACACGAACGCCTGGTAGACGGCCTGCTTGCCGCCATTGGTGACGATGATGTTGTCCGGATCAACCTCAACACCGGAGTCGGCCTTCGTCTTCGCGGCGATTGCCGCGCGAAGCTCGGGCAGGCCCTTTGCCACGGTGTACTTGTGGTTCTTCTGATCCGTGGCAGCCTGCGCGGCCGCCTCAACGATGTGAGCTGGGGTGGGGAAGTTCGGCTCGCCCGCGCCAAAACCGATGACCGGCTTGCCTTCGGCCTTCAGGGCCTTCGCCTTGGCGTCGACAGCGAGGGTTGCTGATGGTTGGAGCGCGGCGAGGCGCTGGGAGACTCTGTTCTTGGGTTCTGTAGCCATGGCTTTATCGTGTCAGAATTGGTGGGAGAGCGTAAAGGACGTTCAGTATCTGTCCTCCTTTCCGACGACGACGAACGGGCGCCGCTGCGCGCGTGCCCGGCCGTCTGGGCGCGAACGTGGTGAGAATTACAGACGCCGGGGCCAACCTGCCTAGAGTTTTGGTCACAATCTCACTAGACTTGTGCGAGTTGCCTTCGTTGGCGACGATCTGGCGCCGTCTGGCATAATGAAAGTCGGGCCATAGGGCAGTGGCGCAATTGGTAGCGCACCGGTCTCCAAAACCGGCGGTTGTGGGTTCGAGTCCCTCCTGCCCTGCAATGAAGGCGGCCCAAGATTTGGGCCGTTTTCCACATAATCGAGAGGACAACATCGATGAGCCAAGCAGCAAGCGCATCGTCTCGTGGCCGTAAGTCCACGCAGAAGAAGAGCCTTTGGCGTCGCATCGTCACCTTCTTCAAGGAAGTTGTTGCCGAGTTTAAGAAGGTTCAGCGCCCCACCCGTAAGGAGCTGTGGAACCTCTTCCTCACGGTGGTGTTTTTTGTGGCGATCGTGATGATCTTCGTCTCGATCCTTGATGTTGTCTTTAACCAGTCCATGTTCTGGATCTTCGGTTAACACAACTCGAAATTAACGAAAGTAGGGACAATGTCCGAGGAAGAATTCGCACGCGACGAACTCTTTTCCGATTCCGCCACCCCGGCGGACGCACCCGCCCCGGAAGACGACGCCGTCGACACGACCGGCACAGACACGACCGGCACAGACACGGCCGACACGGATGCGGTCGACACAGACACGGCTGACGCCCCGGCAGCCGCTGAGCCTGAATCCGACGAGGTTGCCGCCGACGAGCCCGCAGCTGACGAGGCCGTAGCCGACGAGCCCGCAGCCGAGGAACCCGCAGCCGAGGACGACGCCGAGGAAGAGATCACCGAGGAGACCGTCCGCAAGCGCATCAAAGGCCTTCCGGGCGACTGGTACGTGCTGCACACCTACGCCGGTTACGAAAAGCGCGTGAAGCAGGATCTCGAGCACCGCATCCACACGCTGAACATGGAAGATTTCATCTTCGAGGTTCAGGTACCGATGGAGCAGGTCTACGAGGTGAAGAAGGGCCAGCGCAAGCTCATTTCGCGTGTGCGCATGCCTGGCTACGCTCTCGTTCGCATGGAGATGACCGACGACTCGTGGCGTGCTGTTCAGGACACGAACGGCGTGACCGGCTTCGTTGGAAACGGCCGTGACCCGGTTGCTCTGACTTTGCATGAGGTCGTGCAAATGCTCACCCCCGTCGTCGAGCAAGAAGCTGCCGAGGCTGCCAAGGCCGCTGGTAAGCCCGTTACTGCGGGCGCTCCGGAGATCGTCGCCGATTACGAGGTTGGCGAGACCGTGACGCTTACCACGGAGCCGTGGGTCGGAATGCCAGCTACAATTTCACAGGTTGACGCGGCGAACCAGAGGCTCACCGTGCTCATGACTCTTGTCGGCCAGGAAACCCCGGTCGACCTGTCCTTCAGCCAAGTCAAGAAGATGGACTAGTCCGGCAACTCCAGCCGAACTGCCGCAAGGCGCCCATCTCTTTAACTGCTGAATGACGCCCATCATCGGTGCCATGATGATGGTTCCCTAGTAACAAAGAAGGATCAATTATGCCTCCCAAGAAGAAGGTTGCAGGTCTGATCAAGCTCCAGATTGAAGCTGGAGCAGCATCGCCTGCACCGCCGATCGGCCCCGCGCTGGGTCAGCACGGCGTGAACATCATGGACTTTGTCAAGGCGTACAACGCTGCGACCGAATCCATGCGTGGAAACGTTATCCCGGTTGAGATCACCGTCTATGAAGATCGCTCGTTCGACTTCATCACGAAGACTCCGCCGGCCGCTGATCTGATCAAGAAGTACGCGGGCATCAAGAAGGGCTCCGGTGTTCCTCACACCGATAAGGTTGGCCACCTCACCGCAGATCAGCTGCGAGAGATTGCCAAGACCAAGGAACCGGACCTGAACGCAAACGACATCGACAACGCAGCTCGCATCATTGCCGGCACCGCGCGTTCGATGGGCGTGACCACCGACAAGATTTAATAGCGACTACCAAGTTGCCGTGGTAGAGCCCGGAGCTGGCTCGTTTCCCACGACTGCCGAAGGAGAAAAGCAGAATGGCAAAGCGCTCAAAGAACTATCGCAAGGCGGCTGAACTCGTTCAGCGCGGCGAGCTGTACCCCCCGCGCGAGGCGTTTGACCTCGCCAAGAAGACCTCCGTCACCAAGTTCGACTCCACTGTCGAAGTAATGTTCCGCCTTGGCGTTGATCCGCGCAAGGCTGACCAGCTGGTGCGCGGCACGGTCAACCTCCCGCACGGAACGGGCAAGACCGCCCGCGTCATCGTCTTCGCACAGGGCCCGAACGCTCAGGCGGCACTTGACGCCGGCGCTGACGAGGTTGGCGACGACGATCTGATCGCCAAGGTCGAGGGCGGCTGGACCGACTTCGACGCCGCGGTTGCAACCCCGGACATGATGGGCAAGGTCGGCCGCCTCGGCCGCGTCCTTGGTCCTCGTGGCCTCATGCCGAACCCCAAGACGGGCACCGTCACCATGGATGTCGCCAAGGCTGTCTCGGACATCAAGGGTGGCCGTGTTGAGTTCCGCGTGGACAAGCACGGAAACCTCGCCTTCATCGTCGGCAACACGAGCTTCGAGCTCGAGCAGCTGCTCGACAACTACTCAGCTGTCCAGGAGGAAATCCTCCGCCTGAAGCCGACCTCGGCCAAGGGCAAGTACATCCGCAAGGCGACCGTCTCGACGACGATGGGTCCAGGCATCCGTCTCGATGCGACGAAGACCCGCAAGGACGAGGAAGAGAAGTAACCTCGATTCGATAGCCGAATGAGTGCCCCACGTGGATTAATCCACGTGGGGCACGGTGTAATTTACTCGTGTCAGTAGGGGCGCATGGCAGATACCTCTGGTTGCCACATGAAGACAATGGTGAGCAACACGATTCCTGCTACGACTCCGAACGCGATGAGCTTCTTCCGCTGGGCTTCGAGTTGCTCACGCTCATCGGCGTCCTGTGCTTGTGCTACTTTGCTTTCCCAATAAACTCTAAACAGAGTGAAGAAAACAAAGAAGGCAATGAGTGGTGCCACCGACAGTAAATCTGAGGTTGTCTGAACTCCACGTCCCTGTTCGAATGCACCTTGTTCCCAGAGTTTTAACGCACTAAACGCAATCAGAAAAAGCGCATTGATAACCGTAATTTCCGCGATTCGCTTTCGAGATATCACAGTACGTCCTTAATTGCAGATTTGGCTCGAGCTTGGCCTGCTGATGATCTTTTCGCCGACGTAGCCACAACCCCATCCGATGATAAAAGAACCGACGGGGCCTCCGGCAAGACTTAACGGAAAGCAAACGAGTCCATTCCAAGAGACAGTGAATATCACATATCCTGCTCGTGCGCGCTGGCATCCCGTTGCTCTACTCACGCGTGGGTAATTGGGAACGCTGTGTGTGCCGTCTATTGAAGGCTGCATAACCCAAGTGGGCGTTAGGAGTCCGCCACCGCGTTCGAGAAGCGGAGAAGGCGCGTTGAGGTTTGAATTTCTTCTCTTAATCGGAGGGATGGGTTGTGTGTCGTCATCTGAGGGGGCAGATGCATCAACGGTATACATACTACCTACGGTAGGTGACGGGGGGCGTGTTGTAATGCCGCCGGAGCAACTGGTACGAGCAACATCGATAGTGCAATGATGGCGATTTTCATGGTGTTCCTTGGTCCTAGGTGGTGTCAGAAAATTTGATCCGTCCGAACTTGTAACTCGTGTTGGTAGATCTGAGATGGGTCCGGCGGGTCTAACGTGACTGAACCGGACCTTTGTAGCGCGCATATCGCCCGAAGGCGCTTATTGAAAAGCACGGTGATTACGAAAGTTTACCGTGTTATGTGCGCAATGCCACTGTGTCGACTTACCTTATGGGAAATGACCGCGAAACGATTGTGGTGCCTCACGTGTTTTGAGCACGAATATTTTTCGTGTGAATGAGGATGTGACTGCGAAGATGGTGCGTGTTGTAGTAGCTAAGCGACTAAGCCGGGCCTACCGCGTGGGAACGAAGAAGGAGAAATTGCGGGTTTCAGACCAGTTTTGTGAAGTTGCCGACCTGTATCGGTACTCAGCGCGCCGCTACCTATGTGACCCTACGATAGGCAATCCCAAGGTTTACCGGTTCGATCAGCGTATGGTAAGGCCTACTAAATACTGGCCAAGTGCGAGGAAACTCTTAATCAGGATCTGGACGCTGGAAAGTATGCCGTGCGGGAAATACCTTGCCGCGAACCTGCCTGAGTGGATTGACACCCTCGCAAGGTACGAGCAAACTCTCCTTTCGCACTTGGACCGCAGTGTGCAACCGTATCGATCTCGAAAAACCCGGGCTCAGCTTCGAGATCAGCACTAGCAGTACGGATGTGGTGTGGAGAACGGCAGAGATTTTCTACCCGGGCCCATAACCGCGCTCACACGGATGACGTACAGCGAAGTAACTCAATTCATCTAAACGTCCTCAACAACACCGACTCTGCCTATTAACCGCGGCAATCCTTACTGGCCGCTCGGATCTTCGATCACGGTGTAGTTCCTAATCGGAGTTCCCGTCCACGACAGTCCGCCATGTTGCTGGGAGTTTGGCGGATAGGTTACGAGGACCGTGCTTCCTTCGGTGTACTTATCGGGAGCGACCGGGGAGCCATCGGGCTCAAACAGTGCGAATTGCGCCGTGTAAAACTCTTCCGTGTCCACGCCGTTGCCGTCGGGGGCAATCCTTGAAAATAGGTGATCCTGGTCGAGTTTGACGACAACCGCCTGCTCGTTCTCGGCCGCAATCTTGACACCGGCATACCTGCGAATCTCCTCGGCATCGAGAACGTCGATGGTGCCGATGAAGTAGCTATCTCCGGCGCGTTCAGCTTCTTCGACCGCCTGTGCAAATTGCTCTGGGATCTGCGGCTCTGGAGCCGCCGGGTAGATGAGCTTGAAGCCGCCGGAAGGAGCATCCGTCCAGGACATCACAGACGTGGGATCCGCCGCGTACATCGTGCTGGCCGGGTCGTACGCGAGCACGACCTCTTCGCCATCTAGATACGGCGCGCTTTGCCACGTGTATCCCTGGGATTCCAGCTCCGTGCCGTAACTTGGCAGGAGCATCGTCGTCGTGATTGACACGGGGTTTTCAAAAATGTCGAGAACGTCGAGCGTGAGTGGCTCATCGAGCATGACGACCGCGAAGCCCTCATTTGGCACGTATGTTTCGGGCTCTTCCGTCACCGGATCGACATTCATGTAGGGGACAGCCTCGTCGTAGCTGAGGATGGTGTAGGTCCCGGTGACTGTCTGTAATCCCTGTGATTCGGCCTCGGCAATTGCCTGGTCGCGTTCGCCGTCGGCCTGTGCTTGCTCAGCGCGTGAGGCTTCCTCCGTTGGTGCCGTCGTCGTTGGTGGTGGCGAGGTCGTTTCGGTGCCGTTGGATTGTGTGCCAGTAGAGTCCGTGCACGCGGCGAGGGTGAGTGAGGCGATGGCGCCAAGTGCCACGAGCCGCGGAAAAATTGTGCGAGCCATTGGGCGCTCCTTGATGATGCTGTCGGTTTAACCTGTGGCACAAGCGTAAATCTGTGGTGGTTTTCGCAAAATCATCCCACGGGATTATTCGGTGCAGCAGTTTCTCGTGAGTCGACTAATTGAGCGGGTGTTGCCAAAAGCTCTTCATGAACCATCATGACGAACACGTACAACGCGAAGCTGTGGCACATGCCTGTCTGTGAATGCGAGTGGTAAAGTGACGAGCGCAGCCGCCCATTCGAACGACGTCTCACTCGCTTTGCGGCTGGTTGTTGCCGTGAGTTGTGTCGCGCTGAAGAAGTCGGGGTTTTACGCGGCGCGTGGTAATTTTTGAATTGGTTAATCAATGGCGAAAGGTGCGCGGTGGCTAAAACAGGTAGGCCCATGGTTATTGGTATCGCTGGCGGCACCGGCAGTGGCAAGACCACGTTGACCAGGGCGATTGAGAAGCAGTTTGCTCCCAACACGGCGGTGGTCTTCCATGACAGCTACTACCGGCCCAACGACCACCTCCCGATGGAGGAGCGAGCCAAGCTTAACTACGACCACCCGGATGCTTTTGATAACGACCTCATGGTCGCCCAGCTCCTGCAGCTGATCGCGGGGGAGCCCATCGACGCCCCCACCTACGACTACGCGCAGCACACGCGCTCGAAAGAAACTGTTCGCATTGACCCCGCGCCCGTCATCTTGGTCGAAGGTATTGTGCTCTTTGTTGACGAGCGCATATGCGACCTGTTCGACGTCAAGATCTTCGTGGATACCGACGCCGACGTGCGCATCTTGCGCCGTGTGAAACGCGACGTCGTCGAGCGCGGCAGATCCATCGAATCGGTCGAAGCGCAGTACTTGGCCACCGTCAAGCCCATGCACGAGCTGTACGTGGCGCCCTCCAAACGCAGGGCGGACATCATCGTGCCAGAGGGCGGGCGGAACATCGTGGCTCTCGAGATGCTC
>NZ_JBHWPL010000108.1:0-17182 GCF_043424875.1 Trueperella sp.
CCCCGCCTCCCGTGACATCGAAGCCGAGCTGCGCGAGGCGAAGGCGATTCGCGAGTCGGTCGAATACGCGGACTTCGTTGAGTCTCAGCGCGCCGATTACGCCCTGCCCCAAGACTGGCGGGGCGCGAATTCCTCCGGGCACAGGGTCGTGAAGTTGACGATCGACGACGAAGGCGATGGGCAACCGAGCGGACATACATCGACCGACAGGGAGGAGGACCAGTGAGCGTTATTCCTAAGGACGAGCGCATTGCGCTCAAGCGTGCGATCGGCATGCTCGATTACGACAAGGCGAAGTTCGCGTGGTCCGTGGCAGCTGGCTCCGGAGCGATCGGCTCCGGCGTGGCCCTCGGAGCGACGTCGGCCTGGCTCATCGCTCGTGCGGCGCAGATGCCGCCGGTGCTCCAGCTATCTGTGGCATCGACGGCCGTGCGCGCATTCGGCGTGGGCAAGGCGATCTTCCGCTATCTTGAGCGCATCGCCTCCCACTGGGTGGCGCTCTATGGCATGGCAAACCTGCGCTCGCGCGTGTATAAGTCGATGGCGAGTTCCACCACTGACGTGGTGACCTCCGTTCGGCGCGGCGATCTCCTCGCTCGCACGGGAGCGGATGTGGACGAGATCGGTGACGTGGTGGTTAAGTCGATGCTGCCAGCCGCCGTGGCGCTCATCGTCTCGCTCTTTTCTATCGGAATCGTCGCGTTCCTGTCTCCCCCGATCGCGCTCGTGCTCACGCTGTGCTTGATCGTCTCCGGCATTATCGCGCCCTACAGCGCGATGCGCGCGGCGCGCATGGATCAGATCGCGCAGATCACTAACCGCGCCGATCTCAACGCCCAGTCGCTGACGATGCTCGAATCTGCATCGGAGCTGCGCGTGTCTGGCCGGCTCGCGGATATCGACGCCCAGCGGCAAGAGACGGAACGGCGGATCCACAAGAACCGCGACCGCTCAGCACGGCCCGCCGCGCTCGCCGCTGCCCTCGACACGCTCGCTATGGGAGCGGCCGTCGTCGGCGCGCTCGTCATCGGCACGCAGCAGCTCGCAGCGGGAGACATCGCCGCGATCGACCTCGTCGTGGCCACCCTGACCCCGCTGTCCGCCTTCGAGGCGACCCAGCGCATGGGCGGGGCGGCAACGCAGCTGGTGCGATCGGCGTCGGCGGCAAAGCGCATCGTTGACCTCCTGGACGTCGCGGAATCCACGCAACACCCTGAGCGCGATACCCGGCCTGAGACTCAGGACGGCCTGCGCGCCACGGATCTGACCATCGGCTGGCCCGGTGGACCAACTGTTGCCGGCCCGATCGACCTGCACCTGACCAAGGGCAAGACCATCGCCATCGTCGGGCCGTCGGGCATCGGCAAGTCAACGCTGCTCTATACCCTTGCGGGCATGCTCGAGCCGCATTCGGGAACAGTGACGCTCGATGGTCGCGACACCTGGCGCATCGACCGGGCGGAGATCTCCACGCAGCTCTCCATGACCGCCGAGGACGCCCACATCTTCGAAACGAGCGTGCTGGAGAATCTTCGCGTCGCGCGCGCAACCGTGACCGCCGAGGAAGCCGTTGATCTGCTGACGCAGGCCGGGCTCGATGGCTGGCTCGCCCAGCTTCCCGAGGGCGTGGACACGATGCTCAGGGCGGACGCCACCTCGGTGTCCGGTGGTGAGCGCCGCCGTCTCCTCCTCGCTCGCGCGCTGGCGGGTTCGGCCACCTACATGCTTCTTGACGAGCCGGGGGAGCACCTCGATCCGGCTACCGCTGACGAACTCATTCGCGACCTGCTGCGCGTGGGTAATGACGAGCGCGGGGTTATTTTGGTGACCCACCGCCTCACGCCCCTCGACGTCGCCGACGAGGTCATCATGCTCGGCGAGGACGAGGCCGGGCGCGTCGGTATCATCGCACGTGGCACGCATGCGGAGCTCATGGCGCAGATGCCGTCCTACGAATGGTCACTGACTCAGGAATAGTCGGATTCTGAGTATGCTTGGCAAAACAGCAAGGAGCGCCCATGAAAGCCAATGAGTTTCTCATCGAGTTTTCCCGCCACATTCTCAGCATCGCGTCCACACTCGATCAGGTTGAAGTATCGCGCGCTCTCGTCACCTCCGCGTGCGATGCGACGGGCGCGAAGTTCGGCGCCGTCTCCGTGCTCGATTCGCACGGCGAGACCATTCAGTTCATCCAGCACGGCCTGCCCGCCGGCCCCGAAGCCGTGATCGACCACCCGCCCATCAACCACGGCGTATTCAACGACATCCCCCTCGATTCCTACCTCATCATCAACGACATCGGCGGCTACGCGAACACCGCGCTCCCGGAGAACCACCCGGCCATGCTGAACTTCCTCGGCGTGGCAATCACCGTCAACGAGCAGGTGTGGGGGCGGTTGTACCTGTCCGATAAGCCGGAGGACTTTACCGACGACGACGGCGACGTCGTCCACCTGCTCGCGCGCGCTGCGTCCATATCGGTTGTGAATTCACAGCTCTATGAGGAATCGCAGAACCGCACGCGCTGGCTGACCGCCTCGCAGAGGATCGTTTCGAGCCTGCTGGAGGGATCGGACGAGGACGAGGCGCTGGAGACCATCGCGCACGAGATGCGGGTGGCCGCTCACGCCGACGTCGCGATGATCATCCTGCCCTCGATTCAAGACCAGTGGGTCTCAGAAATCGTGGATTCGGACGACCCGGCCGTCGTCCACGAACTGCTCGGTTTGAGCTTCCCGAAGGACGGGCGCGCTCGGACCGTCCTTCGCGAGCAGGGCGGCGTGGTGGTCGATTCGATGCAGCGCCTGCGCACCGTGCGGGTGCAGGAGCTTCGCCGGTTCGGCTCGGCTCTCTATGCTCCTCTTATCTCGCAGGGCGTTGGCCGCGGCGTCATCTTGCTCCTGCGCTTCCCCAACGAGCTCGAGTTCAATCTTCAGGACCTGACCATGGCCGAGAACGTGGCCAAGCAGGCCACCATCGCGCTCGAGCTCGCCGAGGCGCGCCGCGCTCAGGCAATGGCCGCCGAGCTGGACGAGCGCGCCCGCATTTCGCGCGACCTGCACGATCTGGCGATCCAGCAGCTTTTCGCCTCCGGCATGCATATTACGGCCGTGCGCGAAGAAATGGCCGAGCGCGGAGTTGGCGCGGACGTGACGGGTTCCCTCGACGACGCGATCTCGGCGATCGACGACTCGGTGAAACAAATCCGAGCCATCGTCCGCTCGCTGCGCGACGATGGCTCCTCGGCCGCCGTCGTCGCACGCCTTCAGCACGAGACGTCCGTGGCACGAGGCTCTCTCGGCTTCGCGCCTTCGCTCCTCGTTACGTGGAACGGCGAGGACATTGACGAGGACGATTACCACCTCGTCGACGACGTGATCGGCTCCGACATCGCTGATGACGTGGTGGCCGTTGTGCGCGAGGGGCTGTCGAACGCCGCGCGGCACGCGAAGGCCTCGTCTGCCATCGTCAGGGCCGATGCCGACACCGAACAGATTACGATCCACGTAATTGACGACGGGACGGGTATTCAGCAGACCCTCTCCCGCCGCTCAGGGCTGTCCAATCTGGCCGCGCGGGCGCGCAGGCATCAGGGTGCTTTTCAGATTCGCCCACGAGAAGACGGGCACGCAGGCACCAAGCTCACGTGGGCAGTCAGGCTCCGGTAGCGTCCGGCGCTCTGGTTATTGCTGGCCGTTTTGGCTATTGCTAGCCGTGTTGGCTAGCCGTTTTGGTGACGCCAGCCGGAGGCGCGCTGGCCAGCGACCCACGCCGCCACCTGCGTCCGGCGCTGCATGCCCATCTTCGATAGCAGCGACGTGATGTGGTTCTTCACCGTCTTTTCGGCCACGCCGAGCTTGTCGCCGATCTCGCGGTTCGACAGCCCGTCGCCGATCAGGTCAAGGACCTTGCGTTCGGAAGGCGTGAGGTTGGCCGTCGGATCGTCGTGATCGGCGCGGCGGCGCGTCACCGTGCGCTCATCGAGAAGCACGCGGCCCGCGGCCACCGCCTTAATGACCTCGGTGATCTCGGCGCCACGCACGGATTTGAGCAGGTAGGCCTTGGCTCCGGCGTCGAGGGCTTCGGCGAGCGCGTCGTCGTCGTCGAAAGACGTCAAAACGATCGCCTTCGTCTCCGGAACGATCTCGCGGAACTCTTTGATGATCTCGATACCCGTCCCGTCCGGCAGGCGCAGGTCAACGAGCGCCACCTCGGGCGCCATGAGCTCTGCTCGGCGGATGGCCTCGGCTACTGAGCCGGCTTCAGCGACGACGGTCAGGCCTTCTGCGCGATCGACGACTTCGGCGATCCCGCGGCGGACGACCTCGTGATCGTCGATGATCATGACGGAAATATCTGTAGTACTCACAACCGGTATCATAGCGCGATATTCCCCTATTTCACACGTGGAGTCCTCGTGGCGAGCGGGCGGACGTTCCTGCCGCGCTGGCACACGGGGCAAAAGTGCGAGGACCTATTCATGAAGATCTCTCGTTTAATGGGCATCCCGCACACCACGCACGGCTGACCCTCGCGCCCGTAGACGTTGAGTGAGCGGTCGAAATAGCCCGACGCGCCATTGACGTTCACGTAAAGTTCGTCGAATGACGTACCGCCGACGGCGACGGCCCGGTTCATCACGTCCGTCGCGGCGGCGTAGACCTCCCGGATCTTGCCCAGCGACATGCGGTTCGTGAGGCGGCGCGGATGCACGCGCGCGAGGAACAGAGCCTCGTCGGCGTAAATGTTGCCAATCCCCGAGGCGATCGACTGGTCGAGGAGTGCGCGCTTGATCTCGGTGTTCTTCGCCTTGACCGCGCGTGCCACGGAGTCGAGATCGAAGGCAGGGTCGAGCAGATCGCGCCCGATGTGGGCAACCGACTGTGGAACGTGCGGCGCCGCGCTCCCCCATCCCCCTGGCTCGCCGTCGGGCGTTGCCACGAACTCGTCGGGCATGAGGTGACCGAACGTGCGCTGGTCGACGAAGTCGAGTCGAACGCCGTCGTCGAACATGAGGTAAGCGCGCAGGTGCGGATTGACCCCGCCGCCCACGCGGAACTGGCCGGACATGCCAAGGTGGGCGATGAGGGCAATGCGTCCGGCGTCAAACCACAGGTACTTTCCGCGGCGTGCCACCGACTCGATCCTCGCCCCGCGCAGGGGGTCGAGGCCCTCGGCTGCCCGGCGAACAGCGCGCGGGTTCAGCACGTGAACGTCCGTGACCGTTCGCCCGACCACGATGGGTTCAAGGCCCAGCCGGATGGTCTCAACCTCTGGTAGCTCCGGCACGGTTACGCCCGCTCGTCGAGTGCGAAATATGCGTCCTTACACGCCTGGAGTTTCGCCTGCTTTTGCGAGGTAGCCTCGCCTGTGCCCCAGTGGCGATCGTCCACGTAGACGTGCGCGGTGTAGCGCCGCGCGTGATCCGGGCCCTCGCCCTCCACCTCGTAGTGGAGGTTGCCCGTGATTCCGCTCTTGCGTGCCTTCTCTTCGAATGCCGTACGCCAATCGAGGGCAGGTCCGAGCCCACGCGCCTCTTCGATCTTGGGCGCGAGGTGGCGAAGAACCACATCGCGCGTTTTGTCGATTCCAAGCGTGAGGTAGGTGGCGCCAATGAGCGCTTCAACCGTGTCCGCAAGGATCGAGTCCTTGTCGCGTCCGCCGGACATCTCCTCGCCGCGCCCAAGGCGCACGTACTGCCCGAGGTTCAGGCCGCGGGCCACCTCGGCAAGGGAACGTTCGGAGACGGCGGCGGCCTTAATCTTCGACATGTCGCCCTCGGTGGCCTCGGGTGATTCGGCGAAAATGCTCGCGGCGACCACCGCGCCCAAGATTGAATCGCCCAAGAACTCGAGCCGCTCGGCGTGCTCGCCCTCGTTCTCGTACGCCCACGAGCGATGGGTCAGAGCCGGTTGGAGGTACTCGTCGGCAATCTGCGCACCCCATCGCTCAAGCTCTGCGGCGGTGACGGGCTTATGCACGAGGCTCACCAGCCTCGTCCTCCGCCTTGGCCTCCTCAGCCATGAGTTGCTCGGCAAGGGCGTCCAGCGCGGAAAAGCGCGGGTCGAGGAATTCGTGCTTATGGTCATCTGGCAGGTCGTCCCAGCGCTCGCCACATTCCGGGCACAGACCCGGGCAGTCGGGACGGCACAGCGGACTCAGTGGCATCGACAGGACGAGCGCGTCCCGAATGAGCGGCTCGAGATCCACCGCGTCATCGACGACGACGGGCAGGTCCTCCGCCTCCTCGTCGCCCTCCGCGATGAGCTCGTCTTGCCTCTCGGGGTAGAACACGAGCTCGGCGATCTGTTCGTGCATCGGGAGCGTGAGCTCGCGCAGACAGCGGGAGCACTGGCCCACCGCCGTCGCCGAAATGGGGCCTTGGACGAGCACGCCCTCGTCGAGTGCGGACAGGCGGAAATCGAGTTCGATGGGTTCACCTTCGGGAATGCCGATAAGCGGCACGCCGATGTCGGCTGGCGCTGGAACGCTCACCGCAACCTCCAGCTCGCCTGCTTGACGCGAGACGCCAGAGACGGGAACGGTCAGGTCGGTCGTCATGAATCGTGCTCCTCGGTTGTGATGGCCAGGTGCGCCCGGCCAGCTTCAATCTGGTCAAGAAGGCTGTTGAGTTCATCGGACAGGGTGTCGAGAGTCGAGGCAGCGTAGCCATCCGCGCCGCGCTTGAGGGCGTCGGCCTTCGACTGCGCTTCGTCCAGCACGCGCGTGGCCTGCGACTTTGCAGCGATCGTGATCTGATCCTGCGCCACGAGGCGCGAGGCCTGCTCGCGGGCCTCCGCGATGATCGACTCGGAGTCCTGGTGTGCGCGCTCGCGAATCTGATCCGCCTCCTGGCGGGCATTTTCGGCGACGGCGTTCGCGTCCTGCATCACCGAATCGGCGGCGATGATCTGATCGGGAACGATCGCGCGCGCCGTCTCGAGAAGATCGAGTAGCTCGGAACGGTTGACCATCACCGATGCGGACATCGGCAGCGACTTTGCGGTTGCCACGATGTCGACAAGCTCGTCGAGGATTTCGAGGAGCGATTCGCCTTGTTCGTTCATGATTGGATCTTCTCTTTCAGTGTGCGGGCAACATTTGGGGTCACCAGGTCGTCGATCTTTCCGCCGTACGCCGCGATTTCTTTGACGAACGACGACGCTATGTGGTTCAGGGCCGGATCGCCCATGATAAAGACGGTTTCGATACCGCTCAAGTGGCGGTTAAGCAGCGACATGGCCTGCTCGTTGTCGTAATCAGCCGGGCCGCGCAGCCCCTTGACGATCGCTACGGCGCCGCGTTCCTTGGCGAAATCAGCCAGCAGGCCGGTGACCACTTCGACCCGAACGCCGTCGATGCCCTTAAGCGCCTCCTGCGCCAGGGCGACCCGCTCGTCGTCGCTGAACAGGTAGTTCTTCTTTGCATTGTGTGCGACACCAACGATGACCTCATCGAACATGCCGCGAGTGCGCCTCACGATGTCGACGTGGCCGAGGGTCAGCGGATCAAACGATCCCGGACAGACGGCTAGACTCATACCTCTACTCTAGTGCCCTCCGGCGCCACAACAGCACTCCACACACGCGTATCTCCCCATTTGCGAACGTCGTCGCGTCTCAGGCTCGCCGGCCACTGCGGCTCGGGAGCCTTCTTCGAGCGTTCGACGACGACCATCGCGTCGTCCTTCAGGTGCGCAACGAGGAGGTTGAGGACGACCGTGAGCTGGTCTTCCGAAATGTCGTAGGGCGGGTCGAGGAGCGCGACGTCGAAGAGTTCCACCGGCTCGTTTGCAAGGAAAGTCTCGGCCTTCTGGTTGACGACGTCGATGTCCAGACCGGTGGATTTCGCGTTGGCGATGACGACCTGAGCGGCTGGCCGATGAGCCTCGACGCTGACGACGCGCCTGGCGCCACGCGACTTGGCCTCAAGGCCGAGCGCGCCCGAGCCCGCGTACAGATCGAGGATGGCGCAGTCCTCGACGTATCCGTAGTGATCGAGCCGCGAGAACATTCCCTCGCGCACGCGCTCAGAGGTGGGGCGGGTTCCTGACTTGGGCACCTGCAGTGCGAGCCCACCTGCCGTGCCTGCGACGATCCTCGTCATTTAAGCCTTCTCTAGATAGTCCGTGTCTTCGCCCTCGGCTGCCGCAATCGCGCTGCGAAGGGCCGGATGGCCTGCGAGTTGCGGATCGGCGTCGACGATCTTTCTGGCCGCCGCGCGTGCCTGTTCAATAATCCCCTCGTCCCGCGTGACACGCACGAATTTCAGCGACGACGCCTGCCCGGATTGGGCCGATCCCAAGACGTTTCCTTCGGAGCGCAGTTCGAGATCGCGCTGGGCGAGAACGAACCCGTTCGTCGTCGACGCAAACGCTTTCAGGCGTTCATATGCGACCGTACCATCTATGGCATTGTGCACCGCGAGACAGATGGATTCGTTCGCTCCTCGCCCAACGCGCCCGCGCAGCTGGTGGAGCTGGGACAGGCCGAAGCGCTCGGCGTCCATGATGATCATCATCGTCGCCTCCGGTACGTCCACGCCCACCTCGATGACGGTGGTGGATACGAGAATCGGCGCCTCGCCCGTTGCAAATCGGCTCATGGCGAGGGCCTTGGTTTCGGAGTCCAGTTGCCCGTGGACGAATCCGATGTCGACGCCGGCGAGCGCCGGCTTGTCGCGAAGCTCGGCATAAATCTGCTCGACGGAGACGGGCTCCGCGGTGAACTCGAGCTCCGTCTGCTCGCCCGGGCGGGGCAGCGCCGCGTCTTCCTCGGCCTGCTGGGCGGAGATCCGTGGCGCGACGACGTACACGCGCCCGCCGCGGTCAACTTCCTCTCGCGCACGTTCCCAAACGCGCTCGACCCACGGCTTCTTCAACGTGGGCACGAGGGTGGTGGCGATCTCGCGCCTGCCCTTGGGCAGCTCGTGCAGCGTGGAGACCTGGAGCTCGCCGAAGGCGGTCATCGCGATCGTGCGCGGGATGGGCGTGGCGGTCATGACGAGCATGTGTGCGCCGGTCGCGAGGCGATCGCGCTGGTCTACGCCGAAGCGGTGCTGTTCGTCAATCACCACGAGCCCGAGGAAGGGGATCTGCACAATCTCCTCGAACAGGGCATGCGTGCCGATGATGATGCCGGTGGCGCCCGACGCAATGTTGGCCAACACCTGCCGCTTCTTGGCGGCGGGAAGTGACCCGGTGAGCAACTCGATCGAGGTGGCGGTGGCCGCTCCCCCGAGTTGGCCGGCCATCCCGAGGTCGCCGAGCATCGATTGGAAGGTGGCAAGGTGCTGGGCGGCCAGGACCTCGGTGGGCGCCACGAGCACGGCTTGCCGCCCGGCATCGACGGCCTGAAGCATCGCGCGCAGAGCAACGATCGTCTTGCCCGAGCCCACGTCACCCTGGAGCAGGCGGCGCATCGGAATCTCTCTCTCGAGCTCGGCGGCAAGTTCCTCACCAACCTCACGCTGGCCCGCCGTCAGCTCGAACGGAAGGCGCTCGTCGAAAGCCGCGAGGACGGCGTCGTCGATCCTCATCATCGCGGGCGCAGGCGTTGCCCTGATTGCTGAGGCGCGCTGGGCCAGAAGGGCTTGGAGGATGAAAGCTTCCTCGTGCTTGAGGCGCCAGACGGCGAGCTCCCAGTCGGCTTCGGTCCGCGGGTTGTGTGCCATCTGAAGCGCCTCGAAACGGCCGGGAAGCCCGTGTTCGCGCCGATAATCGGCCGGGAGCGGATCGGGCAGGTCTGCCGTGGTGACCGATTCGAGGACCACCTGGATCGCCTTGTGAATCTTCCACGAGGGCATCTTTTGCATGGCGTGGTAGATCGGGATGGGCTGGGCGATCTTGTCCGCATCCACGGAGTCCAGATCCTCGACCACCTCGTATTCGGGATGCGCGAGCTGAAGCTGGCCGCGATAGGAGGAAATCGTGCCCGAGAACGTGGCGAGGGTGCCGGGCCGCAGCTGGGCGGCGTGGAAATTGAGCGGTCGGGCGGACTTAGCGAAGAAGGTGAGCTCGAGATTGTGCTCGCCGTCGGAGATGACGACGTTGAGGATATGCCCGCGGCGTCTGTTCATCGGGCGCACGTGCGAGTCGATGACGCGGGCGACGACGGTGACCGAATCGCCGTCGCGCACCGCCTGAATCGGCAAAAGTTCGCCGCGGCGGGCTAGGCGGAACGGCAGGTGGCCGAGGAGGTCGCCCACCGTGGCCAGACCCATCTTGTCGAGGGCGGTTGCGGTCCGCTTGCCAAGGACGCGCTCGAGGGGGCGGGTCAGGGCGGTCCACGTCTCGGCCGCGGTCGCCGCTGCAGGCACGTCCGGACTCGCGTTAGGCGAACCAGGACTCGCGTTAGGTTCCACTGATGCCTCCCGTGCAGCTAGATGAGCGCCCGAGCACCACTATAATGAACGGTACGAGGTGGGACGGCGATGACGTGCGCAATACCACTGGGGCCCTATCTTGGTTTCCCCAGCGCAGGTCAGATACACTTCATAAGTTGCAATTTTTTGGACGTGTTCGCGTCCGATCGTCTAGCGAAGGAGATAACCGTGGCCTCTGTATGTGAAGTCTGCGGCAAGGGCCCTGGTTTCGGTAAGCAGGTCTCGCACTCGCACGTGCGTACCAACCGTCGTTGGAACCCGAACATTCAGCGTGTTCGCGCTCTTGTTAACGGCGCTCCAAAGCGTCTGAACGTCTGCACCAGCTGCCTCAAGGCTGGCAAGGTGACGCGCAACATCTAAGCGCTGAACGCACATTGGCGAGAACCGTCTGGTTCTCGCCAATTTTTTTATCTCCTACAGGTTTGCGGGCCTCGCGGTAGACTAGCGGCGATGACTACGAAGCGTGAAATTGACTTTCAAAATCTCCCCTGGCCCTCGGGCACAATCACTCATGCGATCTTTGACATCGACGGGACTCTCACCGACGAACGCTCAATCGTTTCCGATGCCACGATCGACGCCCTGCGCCACCTCGACGCCGCCGGCGTGCCCATCATCCTTGCCACCGGCCGCATCCTGAACGGCGGGGCCAATCTTGTGAGGCGCGCGGGCATCCACGCGTGGGTGATCGCCGCAGGTGGCGGCGTGGTGTGGAACGGCAAGGACATCGTCTCCACCCACTACATGGAGCGCGAGCAGGTCGATGCGATCACGGCCCTTGCCGAACGCACCGGGCTCGTCCCGTTCTACTTCGACGAGCAGGACTTCTTCGCAGACCTCGAGGCGCTTGCGGCCACGGGCACTCTTGAAGTGAACGAGAACGCGGCCGAGGGCCGTGGCATGCGCAGCCTCGACGACCTCAAAACGAACAAGCTCACCAAGATCTCCCTCGCCGCCTCCGATCCGGTGCAGATCGACGAGCTGCTGCCAGAAATCCTCGAGGAATTCCCCGAGACGGTGCAATCGCACGCCAACTTTGTGGACATCCCGGTGCGCGGGGTGACGAAGTGGGAAGGCATCGAAAAGGCTCTGCGGGCGCTTGGCCTCAAGGCCGACACGGCGATGGGCGTGGGCGATTCAGATAATGACATCGCTTGGCTCAAGAACATCGGCTACCCGATTGCAGCGCCTGTCGCCTCGCAAGGCGTGCTCGCCGTGTGCAAGTGGCAGCTGCCCAACGTTGAAGATTCAGTGGCTCGGCTCATCGAAGCGAAGATGACCCGCGATCACGACGACCTCACGTAACTGCGCGATCGTCGTCGCTGATGCGCGGCGCTAGTCTGCGCCGAAGTGGTCCCATCCACCCTGACCGGCGATTTCTTTGCCCTCGAGGGTCACGCGCCCACCCATGTAGGCGCCCATGACCTCTCCGACGTCGGTGAATCCCGTCGGCACCTCGGTGCCCGGGCGGATTGTTGCGAGGAAGCCCTGATCCTCTCCCCCGGTGTAGAGCCACTCGCGGCGGTCGGCGCGCAGCTTGCCAGCGGCAACAGCGAGGTCGCGCAGGCGCGGCTCGAGGTTCGTGCCGTGGAAATTGACCCAGACGCCGGAGGCCTTCGCGAGCCGCCGCGCGTCGCGGATCAGGCCGTCGGACACGTCCATCATCGCTGTAAGAACGCCCGATTCGGCGGCGGCCAGCGCGTCGTTTAGCGGAGGCTTCGGCCGCCGGAAGTCATCAACCAAGGGCGCCAGAGCGTTGGTGATCTCTAGGCCAGCCTTGAGGATCTCGTAGCCGGCAGCGCCGTGCCCGAGGTGCCCCGCGTGAATGACGCGGTCGCCAATCTGTGCTCCGCCGCGTAGAACCGGCGTGCGCCCTTCCATGTCGCCAAGAACGGTCACGGCCACCACGATCTCGTCCGCCCCGACGAGGTCGCCGCCATCCACGCTCACGCCCAGAGGGGCGCAGGCCTCGTTCAGACCGCGGGCAAAGTCCGCCGCCCACTCGGCCTCGAGATCCCCGGGCAAGCCGAGCGAAATGACCAGCGAGCGCGGTTTGGCTCCCATCGCCACGACGTCGGACAGATTCTGCATCGCCGCGCGGAAGCCGACGTCAGAACCGCTCGACCAATCTCTGCGGAAGTGGCGCCCCTCGATCAGCATGTCGGTGGAAACAGCGGTCTGCCCCCGCATGTCCAGAACGGCGGAATCATCGCCCGTCGGGACGCTCGCCGAGCTCGGCGGCAGCAGGGGCAGGAATTTGGACAAAAGAATGTCCTCGGTCGTGTCCGAAATAAGCATGCTCACCATCATGCCAGATGCTTCGGAGACGACCGAGGACGGAGGCGTTTTATCAGGCGAACGAACCGGTACGCCACGGAAGTGAACTCACCCCTCACTTCCGACCGTTTCGTTCGTAAGTCTTACTTGTTGTCAGCGACGAACTGAACGAACGCTTCAATGAACTGCTTGATGACAGCTCGCGAATCTTCGTTCGTGATCTTGCCGTCTTCGAGAACACCGGTCTTGGTGCCGTCGATGTAGGCTTCCGGCTGGCTCATGAGCTTGGGGCCGAAGAAGAGCAGCGACTGACGAAGTTGGGCCTGGCCAACGGCTGCGCCAATGCCCGACGGCGACTGGCCTGCGGTTGCCACCGGCTTGCCTGCGAGGGGCCACTCGCCGTAGGGGCGCGATGCCCACTCGATCGCGTTGTGGATCGGTGCCGAGTAGGAACGGTTGTGCTCCGGGGTGATGAACAGGACGCCGTCGGCCTCGTACATGAGGTCCTTGAACTTGCGTGCCGGCTCCGGGAAGTCGTTCTCGTTGTCGCGGTTAAACAGCGGGAGATCAGCGATCTCTCCTTCGACCATCTCAACACCCTCGGGTGCGAGTTCAACGATTGCTTCTGCGAGCGCCCGGTTAATGGATTCCTTCGAGAGCGAGCCAACGACGTATGCGATCTTCATAAAAACACTTTCCAGGAGCTTGATTTGTTCGTTGCGAGGGGTGTTTCGCAATCTGTAATTAGTCTAAAGATTAAAGGTTAAATATTCAACCGTCTTGCGTGTGAGTCCAATCACGACGCCGTATGGTCGGCTTTCGTTGACGCTCTGGGCACTCCCCCTCTGGCGCGGGCTGGACGCTACTTATCGCAGGCCGCGCGGGCGCTCGAGCGCGAGATCCACGAGTTTGTCGATCAACTCGCTGTACGGAATGCCGGTGGCCTCCCACATCGCGGGGTACATCGAAAACGGCGTAAAGCCGGGCAACGTGTTGATCTCGTTAATGAGGATCTCGCCCGAATCGGCCACGAAGAAGTCAACGCGCGTCAGGCCCTCGCACCCAAAGGCGTCGAAGGCGCGAACCGCGAGCTCGCGGACGGTTGCCGTGGCGTCGTCGTCGATCCTGGCAGGTATCGACATCGTCAACGCGTCGGTGGATACGTACTTGGACTCGAAATCGTAGAATCCCTCGGCGGGCGCCTCGAGGAGGATCTCGCCAGGAAGCGACGCGCGCGCGGGCTCGTCACCCGGGCTGCCAAGGACGGCCACCTCGATCTCACGGCCGGCGATACCCTGTTCGATAACAATCTTCGGGTCGTGCTTGTGTGCTTCGGCGACGGCCGCGGGGACGGCGTCGATGGTCTCAACGCGCGAAATGCCCAGCGACGATCCGCCGCGGGCAGGCTTGACGTATACCGGGAACTGGAGCTCGGAGACCTCGGCGAGCACCTGGTCGCGATCGGTGCGCCACCGGCTGGCCGTGACGCCCACGTACGGACCGACTGGCAGGCCGGCGGCGACGAGGACCTTCTTCATCATGTCCTTGTCCATGCCGGCCGACGACGCGAGCACGCCGCAACCGACGTAGGGCACGTTTGCCATCTCGAACAGGCCCTGGATTGTGCCGTCTTCTCCGAACGGGCCGTGCAGCACAGGGAAGGCGACGTCGATCGGGCCAAGGTTGCGCACATCGGATCCGTCAGCGCAGATGTCGAGCAGCGGCTGGTCGCCGTTTCCGGCGGGAAGGACGATGCGACGATCAGATTCGGGAACCTTCCCGAGGCCGCGCTCTAACGCCATCTCAGACGGGTCGGTCTCCCCTGGCACCCACGTGCCATCAGGGCGGATACCAATCGAGAGCACGTCGTAGCACTCAGGATTGAGGGCGCGCATGATGCCGCCCGCTGTGACGCGGGAGATCGCGTGCTCCCCCGACGTCCCGCCATAGATCAATGCAATTCGAATCTTCTTCACGGGCCAATCCTACCCAACGATGGACCGCGACCGGCAAGGCCGGTCATGGGACTCCAGGTGGTCGTGGGCGGGCAGGTCATTCGTTAGACTGGCTCGAGACCTAGGAGGATACATGGCGAAAGCACTCATCGCGGCACTAGCCGCCACTTTGGCGCTCGGTGCCTGCACGTCGTCGTCGGACGACGTCGACCCGACGCCCAATTCAACCGAGGTGACCACGTCTGAGACGACGCCGGAACCCACGGACGACGAATCCACCGAACCCACGCCGACCGAGACCCCAAGCCCAGATGGTGACAGGGAGGGCGGGGAGACCGAGGAACCCACGCCTACCGAGTCTCCGGATAGGGAGTACACGCCCGCGACTGAGGCGTCGAAGTCCGAGAATTGGCCGGACATCAGCGCCCAAGCCCTTCCCGCGGTTGTGACGAACGACGGGACGTCGCTCACGGTCGAGTATGACTCCGATGGCACCGGCGAGTTGGAATGGCATGCCGACGGATGGGCCGACAAGGCGTACGAGGACGGTTCCGGCTTCGAGATCGACCTTGGCACGCAGCGAGCACTGCAGATTTGGGTCTCCGGCATCAGGTACCCGCAACCGGATGAGGAATTCGCCTTCGCTGACGAGACCGGTTCCGACGGGCCAATCCTTAGCTACGACGTCAGCGGCCCCTTCGAGGGGATGCACTCGATCACGATCGGCGCGGATGAGGATCACGACTACGCCGTCGAGGTCAGCGAGAATCCGCTCGCGATCACGATTTACCTCGACGCACCCTAAACCGCCCGGGATCTGACGCGCTCGGAGACCTCGTGGATCTCGGGAGTGGATCTCGGGACCTGATCATTGGGCGACCGCGGCCGTGAGTTCTCGGGGCGTGCCGGGCAAAGAACACCTAAAGCGAACGACGCCAGCAGCGATGCCGGCGTCGTTCCTATGTGCGATCCTGATGCGCTAGTTAATCAGGTTGGGAGCCGAGCTGACTTCCACCTTCTCGACGTCCGCGTTGAGCGCCGCGAGCTTTTGCATGAAGTGCTCGTAGCCGCGGTTGATGATGTCGATGCCCGAGACGTTGGATTCGCCCTCGGCCGCGAGCGCGGCGATGAGGTGCGAGAACCCGCCGCGAAGATCGGGCACGGTGATGTCGGCTGCCTGAAGCGGAGTCGGGCCCTGAATCACGGCCGAATGGTAGAAGTTTTCCTGGCCGAAACGGCAGCGCTTGGAGCCCAAGCACTCCCGATAGACCTGAATCTTGGCGCCCATCTTGTTCAGCGCCTTCGTGAAGCCGAAGCGGTTCTCGTACACGGTCTCATGAACGATCGAGACGCCCTCGGCCTGCGTGAGCGCGACGACCATGGGCTGCTGCCAGTCGGTCATGAAGCCCGGGTGCACGTCGGTTTCGATGGGCATACCTTTGAGGGGCGTGCCGGGGTGCCAGAAGCGGATGCCGTCGTCGAGAACGTCGAACTGGCCGCCGACCTTGCGGTAGACGTTGAGGAAGTTCATCATCGGCTCTTGATCGGCGCCGCGGACGGTGATGTCGCCCTTCGTCGCCAACGCGGCAGCCGCCCACGATCCGGCCTCGATGCGGTCCGGAAGCGCCGTGTGATTGTAGCCATGAAGGCGCTCGACACCCTCAATGTGGATGGTGCGATCGGTGTCGACGGTGATGAGCGCGCCCATCTTCTGCAAGATCGCGATGAGGTCCATGATCTCGGGTTCCACCGCTGCTCCGCGGAGCTCCGTGATGCCCTTCGCGCGGACGGCCGCGAGAAGAGTCTGCTCCGTTGCGCCCACCGATGGGTAGGGCAGCTTAACCTTGCGGGCCTTGAGGCCGGTGGGTGCCACGAGGTGGAGGCCAAGTTCCTGGGCGTCGCGGCTCGCGCCGAAATCCTCGAGGACCTTGAGGTGGAAGTCCACCGGGCGGTCGCCAATGTGGCAGCCGCCAAGATCCGGGATAAACGCCTCGCCCAGCTGGTGAAGCAGCGGGCCACAGAAAAGAATCGGGATACGCGATGAGCCGGCGAGCGAATCAACCTTGCCCGGATCGGGCAGGTGCAGCTGGCCGGGCGTAATGGTGACCGTTCCGGCGTCTTGGTCGTAATCGACCTGCGCGCCGTGGAGCCGCAGAAGTTCAGAGACGACGTCAACGTCCCTGATCAGCGGCACATTTCGCAGGACGGAGGTTTCCTCCGTTAGCAGCGCCGCAACCATAGCTTTGGAGACGAGGTTCTTTGCCCCGCGCACGCGGATCTCGCCGGTCAGTGGGCGACCACCGCGCACTTTCAATACTCCACCCATGAAGGTCCTTCCTATCGGTTCTGCCATCTTAGCGAGAATCGGCCGCGTTTCCTGTGACCTACATTTCCCAGTGTTGGCTCGGGGCGGATCCGAGGGCTGGCCGGTGGCGGATCTGGGGGGTGCCGGTGGCGGATCTGTGGGCTGGTCGGCGGCGGATCCGAGGGCTGGTCGGCACCGAATCCGAGGCTGGCCGGCACTGAATCACGGCGCCGGGACCAAAATGAGACCGCCTCCGTAGAGA
>NZ_JBHWPL010000109.1:0-19897 GCF_043424875.1 Trueperella sp.
GTTGTGTTTTTGGTAGGCGGCGTACCTATCGGAGGAGGACGTACCTTTCGAGGGGGTCTGCAGCCCGTTTGGTGCGCCGCCTGCGGAGGTTTAGCCCGTTTGGTGCGTCGGGGAGCTCGGGTAGCGCTAGGCAGGGCTGGGTGACGGGGATTTTCGGCGTCGACGACGGCCGGTTCGGTCGCGTTGGTCCCTCGGCGGCGTACTATTCGGGTTGGTTTTTGGTGGGCGGCGTACCAATCGGAGGAGGGCGTACCCTTCGAGGGGGTCTGCAGCCCGTTTGGTGCGCCGCCTATACGAGAGGAACCCATTAGGTACGCCGTCTAGCGCGCGTTGGGTCGGTTGGGCTCGCCGTCGGCCCGCCCGCGACCCGTTGGGTGCGCCGCCTATACGAGAGGAACCGATTAGGTACGCCGGCTAGCGCGGGTTGGGTTCCTTTGGGCGTGCGTCAGCCCGCCCGCGCCCGGCTACGGCCGCGCGCCCTGCCGGCGCAGCGTCACCATGGCGAGCGCCGCAAAGACAACCGTCCACACGCCCAGCGACAGCGCGCCCTGCCAGAGTTCGTCGCTATAAACCTCGCCCTGCGACGTCGTCCACGTGCCCTCCGCCACCGGCCAGCGCGCGAGCGTGATGTAGCCCCACATGGGCGTAAAGCGCGAAAACTCGAGCAACGCCCCGGACAGCGGCACGAAGAGGTTGCCCGCGAAGGCGAACAGGAGCAGCAAACCGGACCCCACCGCCGTCGCCACTTCGGAGCGGAACACGTAGCTCAGCGCGAGCCCGAGCATGGCGAACGGGAGCGCCCCCACGAGCAGGATGATGAACGACAGCACCCACGCCGCCCCCGTCGCCTCCGCCCCCGTCGGCGCCGCAACGGCATAAATGATTGCGATCGTGATCGCGGCAAAAAGCGTGGCCGTGATCGACTTGTTTCTAACGAACTGGCCCGTCGTCATCGGGGTGAGCGCGAGCTGGCGGCCCCAGCCCTGCAGCCGCTCAACGGCGGCGGTAGAGGCGAGCGAAATCGTCGCTGACGCCGCACCGTACGCCGACATTCCAATCATGACCGCCATCGCGATATTGCCGTTGCCCAGCGGCTCCTGCCCATACTCTTGAGCAGCGCCGAAAATGAGGTACATCAGCACGGGCACGCCGATCACGAAGATGATTCCGGGGTCGCGCAGCGTGCGCTTCATGTCGATTGCGAGCATCGTCATCATGAGGTGGCTCCCTGGTCGTCGGGGCTGGTCAAGGTCATGAACGCGTCCTCGAGCGAGGAGTCGGTGATCGTGACATCCGAGACGGCCGGGTCTGCGAGCACGTGGCGCGCGACGGCGTCGGAGTCCGGCGTAATTATGTGGAGAGTTTCTCCGTCGAACGACGCCGTCGTCCCGGCGAACGCCGTCGTCACGGCGGCGATTAGCTCGTCTGCGCGGTGCTGGCCACCGCTGCCGCACTGGCCGCCGCTGCCGCCCCGGCCGCCGCCGACCTTCGCACGAACGCGACGCATCCCCGCGATTGCTCGCACGTCCTGCATCGAGCCGTCCGCGGCGATCTTCCCGCGGTTCATGAGGATGATGCGGTTGGCGAACTCCTCGGCTTCCTGTAGATAGTGCGTGGCGAAAATGACCGTTCGGCCCTCGGTCGCCTCGGCGTGCATTGTGTCCCAGAACTTGCGGCGCGCGCCCACGTCCATGCCGGTGGTGGGCTCGTCAAGAATAAGGACGTCAGGCTCGGCGAGGAGGGCGAGCGCGAACTTCAGCCGCTGCTGCTCGCCGCCGGAACACTTCGAGACGCGCCGGCCCGCAAGCTCCACGAGGCCAGTGCGCTCGAGCACTTCCTCGATCGGCGCGGGATCCTCGTAGGTCGCCGCGACGTACCGAACCGTCTCGCGAACAGTCATATCTGCAAGCAGACCACCGGTTTGCAGGAGGGCAGAAATGCGACCCGCCCGGACGGCGTCGCTGGGAGAACCGCCAAGCACCTCAAGCGAACCGGAGCTTGGCGGAATGAGGCCGAGCATCATGTCGAGGGTGGTGGTTTTGCCGGCGCCGTTGGGGCCGAGTAATGCGACGACGTCGCCGCTACCGATGCGAATGTCAATTCCATCGACCGCCGTCACGTTGCCAAATTTTTTCGTGAGCCCGCGGGCTGCGATTGAGTGCATGCCTCCATGTTTGCATGCTCGCGCGCAAACCAAAAGGTCGCTCAACCAAACCTGAGGATGATGACTGACGGCGATCTTGGTGTACAGGGCCGCGGCGCTACCGGCGCGCTAGGTTGCGGGCTCCTCGGCGTCGACGTACATCCACCGCCCCGCGCGCCTGTCAAACCGCGAGCGCTCGCGGATATCCCCGTGGACGTTCTTGGCAATGAATTCCACGACGCCGGTTTGGTCGGCTTCCGTGCCGGCGACGACGTCGAGGATCTCGAGCCCCATCCAGCCGTAGCCCGTGTTGATTTCGCCGGCGGGGCGGGTGCGGGCGTGCCATGTGCGGAACAGGTGTTCGGGGTTGTTGGTGACGAAAGCGCTGTAACGCGAGCGCATCGTGGCCTCGGCGGTGGGCGGGAGCTCGGCCGCCGACAGGTAGGGGCCGCAGCATTCGGCGAGGGACGGGCCGCCGCACGGGCAGGGGTCGGAGGGCTTGACGTTCATGGGTCTAACTTAGCGTGTCCGATATCGCGTAGCGGTGAAAGGCTTGAGCCGGTGGCGGCGGCCTCGATAGAAAGAGGGAGTAAGCGCGGTGGCGCGTTACGCTCCGCCGCGACGACGGCCGGTTCGCCGGCCGCCAGACGGAAGGAATCTCAATGACTGAGCACACCGGAGAAGAACTGAAGGGCCACAAGATTGCGTTCCTCGCACGTCGCGGCGTGGAGGAGCCAGAGCTGACGGAGCCGTGGAAGGCCATCGAGGCCGCGGGCGGGGAGCCCGTGCTCGTCTCGAACGAGCCCGGCACGATCACCGCGCTCGTCGGCGATTGGGACAAGAGCGGAACGTACGACGTCGACGTCGTCGCCGAAGACGCCAACGCCGATGACTACTTGGGTCTCGTGCTGCCCGGCGGCACGCTGAACTCGGACAAGATCCGCGACGACGAAGCCTCGCAGAAGTTCGTGCACGCCTTCATGGCTGCCGGCAAGCCGGTGGCGCCGATCTGCCACGGCGCGTGGATCCTCGTGGAGACGGGCGATGTTGAGGGGCGCACGATGACGTCCACGCCGCGCATCCGGACGGATCTGAAGAACGCCGGCGCGACCTGGGTGGATGAGGAGTTTCACCGCGACGGCAACCTGATGTCGAGCCGCAGCCCGCGCGATCTGGATGCCTTTAACAAGGGCATCGTCGAGGCATTTATCGAGGCCGCGAACAAGTAGGCTGTAGCCGAAAGCGGCGGCGGAAGCGTAGGCGGAAGCCGAGGCTGTTGCCGCGAAGTAGGCGGTAGCCGAAAGCGGCGGCTTGATGAGCCGAAGTAGGCGGTAAGCGAGGGCGGAAGCCTAACGTGAATGAGATGGTGGCCGGCACGACGTCGGCCACCATCTTTGCGCCTAGCCCGCGATAAGCGGAGTGCTGTTCGCCGCGTTTCTCGCTAGGGGGGCGTACCTAATGGGTCAAACCAACGCAGGCGGCGTACCTAATGGGTCAAACCAACGCAGGCGGCGTACCTAATGGGTCAAACCAACGCAGGCGGCGTACCTAATGGGTTGTAGGCCCCCTCGTTTGGTACGCCCTTCTCCGTTTGGTGCTCCCCCTGGCTGCTGTGAACCCGTTTGGTGCTCCCCCTGGCTGCTGTGAACCCGTTTGGTGCTCCGCCTGGCTGCTGTGAACCCGAATGGTACGCCGCGTGGGCGGGGGTTGCTGTGTTTGAGGGCGGGAGTTGATGGGGTGGAGGGTGCGTGCGCTAGGGGGGCGTACCTAATGGGTTGAACCAACGCGGGCGGCGTACCTAATGGGTTGTAGGCCCCCTCGTTTGGTGCGCCCTTCTCCGTTTGGTACGCCGCCTAACTTGTCTAGTCCCGTACGGCACCCGGAGCTGGGCCCGCTAGTCGTTCTTGCGGGTGTTCTCCTTGAGCAGGGCCGACTGGATCGGCGCGGTGGCGAGCACGGAGACGAACGTGAGCACGACGCCCGCGATGATCATGGCGACGAGCAGGAACATGTTCTCCGCCCGCGGCGTGGTTTCAGAAGCGCCACCAATCATGGCGCCAACTCCGATCGTCACCGTGAGCATGAGTGCAAGTGGAGGCATCACCTGCCACAGCCGGGCTTTGAGGAGGGTCGACGGCGGGAAGCCCATCTTCACCAGCGCTCGCGATTCGTCTTCGCGGTCGAAGACGTCGGCGGCCTGCTGGATGAGAGTGGAGGTGGCCCCTAGCGCCAGCGCGATGCCGAGCGCGATGACCACGCCCTTGACGATGTCCGCCTGCATGATCTCCGTCAGCGCCTGCGCGTCCGGGTCTCCGACCATCGACATGTTGAGAGCGAAGACGACGATCGAGGCGATGAGCGCCATGAGCGAAATGGCCGAGATGTTGCGCCAGGCGGCTCGAGGCTCATCGATCACCCTGCGCGCGCCGAGCAGGCGCGCCGGATTACCGGTACGCGCGAACGGACGGGACGCGACCTGAATGAAGAGCGGCCCGGCCAGCGACACGGCGAGGAACAGGCCCACCCACGCGAGCGCGATACCGATGATCTGCTCGATCTGGGACTCAAGGTTCGTGTTCCGCATGAGGTAGCTCGCCACGGGAATCATCACGACGAGGCCGATGATGCGCCAGTGTTTGAGCGCCGCGGGAGTTTCGCGGCGCGAGACCCCGAGCGGAGAAATCGACACGCGGCGCAGCCCAATAACCGTGGACGCCAGCGTAATCACAACGACGAGCACGAACGCTCCGAGGAAGCCCCACCAGGGCAGGAGCATCTCGGTACCACCGAGGTGAATGTCAGTAAACTTCACCGTCGACCACGCGGGCAGCGTTACGAGATATATGGTCAGGCCGATGGCGAACCCGACGAGAGCTTGCAAAAGGGTCTCCACCAGAGTCATGAGGTTGACCTGCGCGGCGCTCACACCGATGAGACGCAACGAGGCGAGCCGCCGAGCGCGGCCATTCGCGCCGAGGCGGGTGGCTGCGGAGCCTAGCCCGAGCAGCGGGATGATCAGCAGTCCGAGCGCCACGATCGCGAGGAAGAAGTACATGGTGCCAAGGCCGTCAGTGAAGAACGGATCGAGCCCCTTGTGCTCCAAAAGCAGGTCGGACAGCGAATCTTGCCGGTTGTAGAACATCCACACCCCGCCGAGGGTGGTGAGAAGGAGCCACGAGGATACGGCGAACGCGATGATCGCGAAGACGTCGAGGAGGGCGTTCCCGCGCGCGTTGCGGATGCGTGCGATCGCGAGATTGGATGCCATGGTTAGCGTGCTCATCGCCCGACCTCCGCGTGCTGGATCTGATGGGCGTTGGCAGCGCTGTTGACGACGTCGGCCATGGTGCGGTCGGTGTGAATGAGACCGTCGCGGATTTCCACGAGACGATCCGTCCACGAGGCGACCTTGAGATCATGAGTGACGACGACGAGCGTGGTTCCATTCATCTTCGCGGTGGTCGAGAGCACCTGCATGACCTCGTGGCCGGTGGCCTGGTCGAGCGCGCCGGTTGGCTCATCGGCAAAAATGATCGACGGGTTGGCAACCATGGAGCGAGCAATCGCCACGCGCTGAGCCTGACCTCCGGACATCTCGCCGGGGCGCTTCCTCTTCTGCTCGCCGACCCCGAGGCGCATGAGCCACTCGTCGGCGGCCCGCATCGCCCGCCCGCGCGACGCACCGCTGGCGAGTAGCGGCAAGGCGACATTCTCGCGCGCCGTCAGCTCGGGAACGAGCTGGCCATCTTGAAACACGAACCCAAACTGCTCCCGGCGTAACTTCGAACGCCCGGAATCTTTGAGAGCCGTGACGACGGCGTCGCCAAGGCGAACCTCGCCGGCGTCGGGAAGCAAAATCCCAGAAAGAACGTGGAGGAGGGTGGACTTGCCGGAGCCGGACGGGCCCATGATGGCAACGAGCTCGCCGGCGCCGATCGTGATGTCGACGCCGGCGAGGGCGTGGACGGAACTATATGTCTTAACGAGGCCGGTGGCCTGCAGCGCTTGTGTGTTCATGTGTCTCATTCAAGTCGACATGGGACGTGGACGAAATGGTGCCACATAGCCAGTTTAGGGTAGAGCTAGGTCTACCTTTGCGGCAATTCGCCGGAACCGGCGGGCGGGCGTGGCTATGCTGAACGCATGAGATGGCGCAGGAGACGAGACGCCGCACGAGAGGTGTCGGAGCTGACGGAGTCGCGGCGCGAGATCGTGCAGGCGTTCGAGATTGAGCGCCGGCGCATCGAGCGCGATCTCCACGACGGCGCGCAGCAGCACCTCGTGGCATCGGGAATGGCGATTGGCGAGGCCGCGTTCATGGTGGACATGGCGGGCGACTTGCCCGAGGCGCTCGCGGACCTTCCGCAGGTGCTCGCGCGGGCGCTCGGCTCCAACGAGGCGGCGCTGAAAACGCTACGCGACACCGTCAATCAGATTCATCCGAAAGTGCTCTCGGACCTCGGGCTCGAGCGGGCGATCCGCGACGTCGCCGAGCGCAGCTCAGCCAACGCCCGCGTCATGGTTCCGAACCCGCTGCCCACGCTTCCCGAGGGCGTGATGACGACCGCATACTTCTTAGTCACGGAATCTCTGACAAATTTAGTGAAATATGCGCCGGATTCGGCCGCAACCGTGCTCCTAGCGGCCGATGAGTCACTAAAGGTGTCGGTCGTGGATGATGGCCCGGGTGGCGCCGAGATTAAACCGGGCGGCGGGTTGGCCGGTTTGAAGGAGCGGCTGGCGGCATTTGGCGGCACGCTCTCGGTGCATTCGCCGCTCGGTGGGCCGACGACGGTCGCGGGCACGATCCCGCTCCTGCTGCGGCGCGGCGAGAGCGGGCTTGCATCCGACGAGCAGACATCCGCAGAGGGTGGCACAACGTGAAGATCTTTCTTGCCGATGATGCGGTGCTCGTGCGCGAGGGGCTGGCTGGCATCTTGGAGCGCGTGGGCCACGAGGTGGTTGGGCAAACGCCGGACGCGCCCTCCACGATTGCCACGCTGCGCGCTTTGTTGAACGCGGATCCGGACGCCGTTGATGTCTTGGTTGTGGACGTACGTATGCCGCCCACGATGACCGACGACGGACTGCGCGTTGCGAGCGAGCTTCGCGAGGACTTCCCGGAGCTCAACGTCATGGTGCTCAGCCAGTATGTAGCGCCGGCGTATGCCTCGACCCTTTTTGATCCCACGGCGATGTCGCGGCCTGGCGCGGAGCGAGGTGGGCTCGGCTACCTGCTCAAGGAGAGGGTCTCGCGCGTGGCGGATTTTGTGCGCTCGCTCGAGGTCGTGGCAAGTGGGGGCGTCGTCGTCGACCCCGAGGTGGCCGCTGGCCTCGTGCGCGGAAAGGGTCGCGCGCTCGACGCCCTCACCCCGCGCGAGAGCGAGGTCCTCGAGATGATGGCCCAAGGCAAATCGAATGCGGAGATCTCGGACGTGCTGTTCTTGTCTGCGGCCGCGGTATCAAAGCACGTGGCGAACGTGTTCTCCAAACTCGGCTTGCCGCCCGGGGAGGATAACCGGCGCGTGCGAGCGGTGCTCACGTACCTGACTGCTACCGGTGCTGTGTAGTGAAAAGAGAGACCTGCAACGGGGCGACACGCCGAAGACTTCAAGTAGTTTTTAGCCGTTAGGCGCGAGAACCTGCCGAATCCCTGTGAGACACACGTTGAACTTCTTCAAATAACATGCGTGTAAGTTCAAAGTGGCTACTATATGTAGTGTTCGAAAAAATTCGGCGCACAACATTTAGGGTTTTCCAGAACTTTCCCAAAGTAGCGAAATGTCCGTGAGATTACCCCAAAAACACCGGATTTCACCACTGGTCGCAACGACGAAATGTAGAAAGGCACGCCCATGTCGCTCAACGTCACCACGAAGATCTCCGTACTGAAGCGAGATGGGCGCTCGGCGCGCTTCGATGCCGCAAAGATTTACCGCGCCATCGAAGCAGCACTCAACAGCCGCGGGGTTGAGGATCACGAGTTCGCGGCCGAGGCGACCGACGCCGTGGTCGCCGGCCTGCCCGAGCAGGACCTCGACATTCCCACCATCCAGCGCGCGGTTGAGGACTACCTCATGGGCTCGAAGTACCCCGAGGTTGCCCGCGCCTACATCGAGTACCGCCACGATCGCGATGTTGCGCGCGATCAAGCGATGGATGTGCAGCATTCGGTGGGCAAGCTGCTCTCGCGCGACAAGTCCGTCGTCAACGAGAACGCGAACAAGGACGCCACCGTCTTCAACACGCAGCGGGACCTCACGGCAGGCTCTGTGGCGAAGGCCTACGCGCTCAAGCACATGCTGCCCAAGCACGTCGCCAACGCACACATCAAAGGCGACATCCACTTCCACGACCTGGATTACAACCCGTTCCAGCCGATGACGAACTGCTGCCTCATCGACATCCCGGGCATGCTCCGCGACGGCTTCCAAATCGGCAACGCTCGCGTGGAATCGCCGAAGTCGATTAACACGGCATCGGCGCAGATCGCGCAGATCATCGCGAACGTCGCCTCGTCGCAGTATGGCGGCACCTCGGTTGATCGCATCGACGAGGTTCTCGCTCCGTTCGCGCAGCTGAACTACAACAAGCACATGGTCGACGCCGAGCAGTGGGTCGCGCCCGACCTGCGCGAGGACTACGCCATGGCGAAGACGCGCAAGGATATCTACGACGCGATGCAGTCGCTCGAGTACGAGATCAACACGCTCTACACCTCCAACGGCCAAACCCCGTTCGTCACCCTCGGTTTTGGCCTGGGCGAAGGCGTTTTTGAGCGCGAGATCCAAAAGGCTATCCTCAAGGTCCGCATCGGCGGTATTGGCAAAGATAAGCACACGGCCATCTTCCCCAAGCTCGTCTTCGGTCTGCGCCGCGGCGTCAACTTGGATGAGGGCGATCCGAACTACGACATCAAGCAGCTCGCACTCGAGTGCTCGACCAAGCGCATGTACCCGGACGTGCTCTCCTACGATCGTCTCGTCGAGATTGAGGGCGATTACAAGACGCCGATGGGGTGCCGCTCGTTCCTGCCGAAGTGGGTCGATCCGGAAACTGGCGAGGCCGTGAACGCCGGCCGTAACAACCTCGGAGTCGTCACGCTCAACATCCCGCGCATCGCGATCGAGGCGCGCGGGGACATGGACATGTTCTGGGAGCTGTTCGACGAGCGCATGGAGATCATGCACGAGGCTCTGCTATTCCGTATCGATCGCTGCGAGGACGCGACGCCGGCCAACGCGCCGATCCTGTACAAGTACGGAGCCTTCGGTAAGCGCGCGTCCGACGAGGAAACGGACGTGAAGAAGTTCTTCCGCGGTCAGCGCGCCACGGTGTCGCTGGGCTACATCGGCCTTTACGAGGCAGCCACGATGTTCTACGGGCCGGACTGGGAGACGGATCCGGAGGCGAAGGAGTTCACCTTCGAGATCCTTCGCGCGATGAATCGCTACACCGATCAGTGGAAGAAGGAGCACCCGTACTGGTTCTCCGTGTATGCCACCCCGTCGGAATCGTTGACTGATCGTTTTAACCGTCTGGACCGCGAGAAGTTCGGCGTGATCGAGAACGTCACGGACAAGGACTACTACACGAATTCCTTCCACTATGACGTGCGCAAGAAGATCACGCCGTTCGAAAAGATCGACTTTGAGGCGCCGTACGCGGAGCTGACCAAGGGCGGATTCATCCACTACTGCGAATACCCGAAGCTCACGCACAACACGAAGGCGCTCGAGGCCGTGTGGGACTACGCCTATGATCGCGTGGCCTACCTCGGCACGAACACCCCGATCGATAAGTGCTACGAGTGCGGGTTCGAGGGCGAGTTCGGCGCGACGGCCGATGGCTTCGAGTGCCCCGACTGCGGCAACGACGATCCTGCGAGCTGCGACGTCGTCAAGCGCACCTGCGGCTACCTCGGCAACCCCCAGAAGCGACCGATGGTTCACGGCCGTCACGTGGAGATCGCTTCGCGCGTCAAGCACATGGATGGCCCCACCCGATAAGGGTGGCCCGACACGGCAGTGGCAACCAAGGATAGCGACGGCATTGCCATTCCCCAACCGGGGGAGTGGCAAGGTGCCGCGCTGTCCGCTGGCCACATCGCTGATTACAAGCCGTTCAACTTCGTGGACGGCGAGGGCGTGCGGTGCTCGTTATACGTCTCAGGTTGCCCGTTTAAATGTCCGGACTGCTACAACGCGGCGGCTCAGAGCTTCCGTTATGGCACGCCCTACACGCAGGAGCTTGAAGACCAGATCCTTGCCGATCTTGCCCAGCCCTACGTTGCCGGTCTTTCGCTCGTGGGCGGCGAGCCCATGCTCGCCACGCCCATTCTGATCCCGCTGGTCACGCGGGTGCGCGAGCAGTTCGGGGCCGAGAAAGATATCTGGATCTGGACGGGTTACACCTACGAGCAGCTCCTGGACGAAACGCCGGATAAGCGAGAGCTTCTCGAGCTGTGCGACGTCGTTGTGGACGGCCCGTTCATTAAGCGGCTCTACCACCACGACCTCGCGTTCCGGGGTTCGCGCAACCAGCGGATCATCGACCTGCGCGCGTCCCGCGATCCACACGGCAGCTTCGCTCCCGAGCCTGTGATGTGGTCATCTGGCCGCCGAGACTCCGAGAGCGCAGTGCCGTTCTTGAAGCCTGCCGCGCCGAAGTCCTAGCGCTTCGCTGAAGTCCTAGCGCTTCGCCGTCGTCGTAAAGGCATTCCCACGGGTGGCCGACGGAACTAGACTCGGAACAACCGCGGCCTCGCGCACTGCCGAGGCCATGTCTCACCACCGCAGACGAAGGAGTCAGCATGGATATTGCAGTCATCGGGTCCAACAACGTGGACCTCATTTCCTATATCGACCGCATGCCAGAAGATGGCGAAACGATTGAAGCCCCAGACTTTCAGCTCGGGTCGGGCGGCAAGGGCGCGAACCAGGCGATGGCCGCGCGCCGCCTCGGATCCGAGGTTCTGATGATCACCCGCGTGGGCTCGGACCTGTTCGCGGACAACACGATTAAAAACTTTGAAGATAACGGCTTCGACACGAAGTACGTGCTACGCACCGAGGGGACATCCGGGGTCGCGCCGATCTTCGTGGATAAGGAATCCAACAACCGGATCATCATTATCAAGGGCGCCAACGCGGAGCTCTCGCCCGCCGATATCGACGACGCGGCCGAGGATATCGCGGCCTGTAAGCTCATCGTTTTGCAGCTCGAGATCGACATCGAGACCGTCTACTACGCCATCGAGTTCGGCACGAAGCACGGCATCCCGGTTCTGCTCAATCCCGCGCCTGCCGATCCGAACCTTGATCTGGATCGCGTCAAGGACTGCACCTACCTCATGCCCAACGAGACCGAGTTGGCGCTCCTCACGGGAATGCCGGTTGAGAGCGAGGAGGAGATTGAAGCCGCGGCGCGCAAGCTCCTGGACGCCGGAATCAAGGACGTCATCGTGACGCTTGGCTCGCGCGGTGCACTGTGGGTCAATGGTGAGGCGGCGAAGCGCTACCAGGGCGAGAAGGTTGACGCGGTGGACACGACGGGCGCCGGCGATGCGTTCATCGGTTGCTTCTCGCACGTGCTCGTTCAGACTGGCGATATCGACACGGCCATTACGATCGCGAACAGGTACGCGGCCGACTCGGTGACGAGGCGGGGCACGCAGACGTCGTTCGCGACGGCGGAGGAGTTCGGCCTCGAAATCTGACGCGGCAACTGTGCACTGAGTCGGCAGCCGCGCGTGACGGCACACCAGCCGCGCGTGACGGCACACCAGCAAAAAGGCGGAGGGCCTCAATGTAGGCCCTCCGCCGTGTTATTGATCGGCCCAGCCGCTGCCGGCCCGATCAGTACTCTCGTTATGAGATGACGACCATGCCACCCCATCCGTGTCCGACCTGCACGGACGGCGCCCAGTAGCCATTGCCGCGGTTCTCGAAGAAGAACAGCCTGCCATCGCCGCGGATACCGACCATGTCGAGTGCGCCATCACCGTTGAGGTCACCAGGGATGGTGGCGTGGGTGAAGGACGACCAGCCGTGGCCGATCTGGCCGACGCCGGCGAAGGTGCCATTGCGCAGACCCTTGTAGGCGAACATCTTGCCGTCCTTGGAGATTCCCACGAGGTCAGCGTGCGAGTCGCCAGTGAACTGACCCGGTGCGAGGATGACATCCATGCCACCCCAGCCGTGACCAATCTTGGCGGCGCCGCTCAGGCCTCGGCTCGTGAGCTGGTAGCGGTACAGATCGCCGCTCGCCACCTGGCGTGCGACGACGTAGTCCCGACCAGCGAACTCACCAGCGAACACGATGTTGTCCATTCCATTCCACCCGTGACCGGCCTGCGGACCCTTGGTCAGGAATCCGGCGCCGTCGGAGTAGTAGAAGTGGATCGTGCCATCACTATGGCGAACCAGCAGGTCCGCGCGGCTGTCGTCGTTGACGTCCGGAATCGGGGTGATCTCGGTGATCTGGCCCTGATCGCACATCACGATGCCGCGGTGGTAGAAGCCGCCCTTGCCGTTGCCGGCGTAGAAGTGGACGGATCCATTCTCGTCAACCGACCACAGGTCAGCGCTCCGGTCGCCCGTTGCCTCGCCCAGTCGGTCGGTGCCGCGCGGCATGGTGCCCGGACGATCGATGGTCTCGCACTGGACCGGCTCGCCCGGCTCTTCCGGATCGATCGGCGTGCCCGGATCCTCCGGATCCACCGGGGTCGGGCGGACGACGAGTTCGAAGGTCGAGCGCGAGAAGCCCTCGAACGTCAAGATCCCGTCGGCCCACTCGGCCTCCACCGGCACGCGCTCACCGCTCGGCGCCACGAAGAACACCTGAATGTCCTCGTCGGCCGGAACAGTGATCACGCCACGCTGGGTCGCGTACGGGTCGTCGTTGGAGATCTCTAGCAGCGTGCCGCCGTTCGAGAACGTCGCCGTGAGCGAGTCATCCGAGCGGAACTTGCCCGTGATCGTCACGCCGTCATCTTCGAGCGTCACATCGAGGAGCGACACGTTGACCACGAGGTCCTGCGTTACGACGACGCCGTCCGCCTGAGTCACGACCACGGTCACGGCGTTCTCGCCTTCGACGAGCACGGTGCCCTCTGCGAGGTCAACGGTGGTCTCGCCCTCGGCCGGGTTGGCCGGGTCGGTGGCGATCGGATCGTCGTCGCTCACGGCGACCTGCTCGAGAACCAGGGCGCGCAGCGCGTCCTGATCACCGAGCACCTCGCGGTAGACCTCGAGGTCCACCGTCTCCGGCGCCGTGATGACCGGGTCGTCGTTCACCGTGAAGGTGACCGCGCGCGCAACCGTGTTGCCCGCCAGATCCGTGGCCGTTGCCGTGAGTGTGTACTCGCCGCGCAGGTCCGCGGTGTCGATCTGCTGGAGCAGTTCGGAGACCTCGGACTCGGTCAGCGTGCCAACGGCCTCGCCCGTGTCCTCACCGAGGTAATTCTCAACCGGCACGAGCTGCGTGAGCAGCTCCGCGGTGATCGTCTCGTTGAGAACCTCGCCCTCGGCACCGATCAGGCTGACGTTGAGCGACGCGATGTTCTCGTCGGTCGCCGTCGTCGTGACCGGTGCGGCGTCACGAATGACGGCGCCGTCAGCAACGCTGAACGTCAGGCCGGGAGCCTCGGAATCCAGAATCACCGGGATGTAGGCAACGAGAAGGTTACCCATCGCGTCGCCGAAGACGATCTGGATGAGATCGTCGTCGGCAACCTGAACGACCTCGGAGAAGGTGCGCTCGTTCGATTCCGGCCCGTGGCCGCCGTAGTTGAAGAACTCAAGGATCGTCGAATCGTTGATCTTCAGCGTGTAGCCCCAGCCGTCGTCGGAGGCGGTGCCTGCGAAAACGACCTCGGGGTTGTTGGCGTAGAGCGTGCCGCCCACGAGGGTCGGCTCGTCGAACGCGATCGTCGGCATGACCATGTCGGAGAAGATTCTCGTGTAGGTCTCGAGGCGAACCTCGCCAGCCGTGTCAACGATCTTGAGGTTGTGCGGGTTGAAGCCCGTGGTGACCGGGATGTCGATCGTGAACGTGCCATCCGCAGCTGGGACCGCCACGATCGGCTCTGGCGTCACGTACTGGCCGTCCACAACCTCCGGGCGCGGCGTGAAGATGATCTCGCCAACGCCGTGGGCGCCTTCGCCGCGAAGCGTGAAGACGCCGTCGTTGTAATCCGGCGAATCGTTCGGCAGGAAGATCGTTGCGTAGCCAACCGCCGCGTCAGCGTTCGTGAACGTGGGCAGCGCCCATTCGGGAACCTCCGGGACGCGCTCGTGGATCGAGTACGCTTCCGACGTCGTATTCACGCCGTCCGAGGCAACCACCGGGAAGGTGAGCGCTTCGGGGGCCGGTGTGAACGTGTGCTCGAAGGCGCCGTCCGTGAGGGCAACGTCCTCGCCGTTGATCTTCAGCGAAAGCTCGGCGCCCTCGCGTTCGTCGGTCACGGTACCGGTCACGGTGATCTGGCCGCCCTCGTCAACGAGGACGGTTCCGGACGAGTCCAGGTTGGAGATGTCGACAACCGGCGGGACGTCGTCGTAGAAGACGGTCAACGTCTGCGAATCGACCTCGCCCTGCTCATTCGACCCCACGAACTCGAACGTGTTCTCGCCGTATTCAAGCGGGAGGAACGCGCTCCAGCGGCCCGAGAGGATGTCCACGGGCTCGTCGTTGACGCTCAGATCGGTAATCGACGACGACGCGAGACCTTGCACGCGCAGCGAGCCATCGGCCACGCCCGAGGTGTTCGGACCGATGACGCCCGACTCGAGGAAGTCCTTGCCGGTGATGGCCAGGGTGTCCTCAGCAACGAGGTACGTTCCAACGCCCAGCGTGAAGCCGAGATCCATGACGGACACGGTGATGTGGGAAACGTCAGGGTTCGTGACCTGCGCCGAGAACCGGTTGTCGCCCAGATCCGTCAGCTCCAGTTCGGCGCCGGCCGAATCGGTTGCGGTGGGCGCATTAGCAAGGCCCGAGGTCTCCTCGATGATCGAGAACACGAGGGTCTCGCCGTCGAAGGACTCGAACTCGACGACGGGCGCGGTGTTATCCACACCGAACTCGAAGTCGATGGTCTGCCACTCCCACTGCTCGCCGAGGCGAGCGGAGACGCGGTAGGTGTAGCGGCCATCCGGAACGGCCACGTAATTGCCAACAGCTGGATCCCACGTCAAACCATCGAAGGTGTAGCGGGGAAGGTAGCCGATGTTGGCGCCACCGGAGGCTAGAACGTCCATGGCGAGCTCGCGGCGCATGTCCTGCTCGATGCCGAGCGTGCGCACGAGATTACCGTTTTCGTCCAGCACCTCGTACTTGATCTCCGATGCGTTACGCATGAAGACGAGGGTGGGAGCGATGACGTCGACGTCGCCGTCGCCGTTCGGCGAGAGCCAGAACTCAGACCCGGGGATGCCGTTGAGCAACTCCATCACCGACAGCGGGAAGGTGTAGCCCATGACGTCCGTGACGAGCTGCGAGCTCGAATCGTTGACCTCCGGGAACCACTGCTCACCCTCGGGAAGGATGATGGGCTCCTCGTTCCAGTCACCGACGAAGCCGAGGTACGGGACCGACAGGTCCGGAGCGGTCTCGGATTCGAAACGCGCCCAGCCCGCGATGTAGTGCGGCTCGGCAGTGTTCGGCGAGAGCGTGAAGGTCACCGAGGCGTTCGAGCCCGGCTGAACGGTCACGGTGGAGGCCGAGGCCGTCAGGGTCTCATCCGAGATGAACGTGGTGGTGTTCTCCCACTGGGCGTTCGTCTCGCCGATCACCTGCTGCTCGGGAACCGTGTACGTGACCGCTTCATCGCCAAAATTCTCAAGCGTGACGGTGAAGTTCGTGCGGCCGTTGACCTCGTAGAGCGGCACTTCTGCGGCGCCGTCCACGGTTGCGAACACCTCGTTCTCGAGGGCCAGGTCAGCGCGCGCAAGGCCGGCGCCGATCTGACGCGGCGAGAGCGGCACGCCGTCCGCCGTCATCGGGATGTCCGCCGTGTTCTGAAGGGCAATCTCGAGGCGATCGGCCAGCTCGTTACCGCTCAGGTTCGGGTAGCGGTCGCGGAACTCCTGCACCAGCAGCGCTGACACGCCGGAGACGTTCGGCGCAGCCATCGAGGTGCCGCTCTTGACGCCATACTGATCGTTGTTGACGGTCGAGTAGACGGAGCCACCGATACCGGCGATGTTTGGCTTGAACTCAAGCGAGGGGGTCGGGCCCCACGAGGTGAAGGACGATCCGCGCCAGCCATCGGCGTACGGGACGACCTCCTGATCCGTGGTGAACTGAACCGTGACGGTGCGGCCGGCCTCGAGGGCTTCGCGCATCGCAAGGCCGTCGGAGCGGTAGATGGACGCGGAGAACAGGGTGTATTCCTCGACGCCGCCCATGCCCACGAACTCATTGCCGCCGGCTTCGGAGTTGAAGACGACGATGCCTTCGGCGCCGTGGGCGATGGCGTTCGCGTACTTTTCTGCGAAGGTGTTTCCGCCACGCTCGATGAGCGCGAACTTGCCGGTGAGGTCGGTATCCGCGGTGTAATCTTGTGGCTGCGAGAGGCCGACGTCGACGATCTCCCACTCCTGCCCGTCGGGCTGGCCGGTTGCTCGCAGGCTCGGAAGGCTTGACTGCGCGCCGTCGTCGTACCAGTACGAGACCGGGATGACCTCGAAGCTGTTGTCAATCGACGCGACCGTGAATGCCCACGGATTAACCGAGGGTGCGCCGGTCACGCCGTCGTCGAACAAGCCGAAGATGTCGTCAGTCTCGGCGGTCTGCGAGAAGTTCAGGCCGGAGTTGCCGGCCGAAATCACGGGGAGCACGCCGTTCTCGCGTGCAACCTCGAGGGCGCGCGCCATGCCGTCAGACGTGTTGGCCACGCCGTTGGGCGATCCGAGCGAGAGGTTCATGACGTCCGCGCCGAGCTTGACCGAGTCCTCAATCGCGACGACGATATCGCCGTCGGAAGCTCCGCCAGAGCCGTCGTTGGAGAAGACCTTCATGGCCAGGAGCTGGGCGTTGGGCGCGGCGCCGTCGATGCGGCCGGTCGCGTCAAAATCGGGGGCGTCCGGGCCCTCGGCGCCGTTTGCGCCGACGATGCCGGCCACGTGCATGCCGTGGTCGCTACCGGTGGTGTCGTGGACAACCCAGTTGTCGTCCGCATAGTTGTAGCCGAACGGAACCTTGCAGGTGAAGCCGTTTTCGGTATCCGGCGCGAGCTTGGCGATCTCGCACATGCCCTCGTCGAGGCGCATGTCCTGATGCGTCACGTCGATGCCGGAATCAATAATGGCGACCACGGTGCCGGCGCCATCCACGCCGTAATCGGCGTAGGCCTTTGCCACGCCGTGCATGTCACGGGCGTGGGCTTCGGTCTCGTAATAAATGCGCTCGCGGGCGACCGACTCGACTTCGGGCTCCTGGCTCAGGCCAAGAATCTGATCGGATGAGATCGTGGCGGAGAAACCATTGACGAGGTAGGCGAACTGACGATCGACGACGATCCCGTAGTCTGCCTCCCACTTGGCGATGAGTTGGTCTTGCGTGGCGAGCCTGGCGCTTTCGTCAGACTCGGACAGCGTGGATGGCTGATCTTTGAGCATGACGACGACGTCGATGTCACGTGGCGCGAGGGTGATTGCGTTGCCCTCAAGATCAAAGCCTGATAGGTGGTGTTCTTTTGGCGAAGTTGTCTCCGCCCCGGCGGCATCGGTGCCGTCGGTTGCAGCGGCGGGCGCTAGCCCGAGGCCGAGCGCAATTGCGCCCGCACCGGCCGCTGCCAGTGCTTTCCGTAGGAATTTCATTGAGCCTCCATATGTCAAAGGGGGTGCCCACGATCATGGCAGAGACCTCCGACAATGGCGAGCTATGTCACATCCTGAAATGGACATAAGGAGCGATATATCAACGAAAGACGCCCGGGGCGTGCCCGGGCCGCGCCCGAAGCTACGCCCGATGCTAGGCTCGGTGCTAGGTTCGATGCCGCCTCAGAATCCAGGCGATTTTGTGAGGGCGGGCATAGGATAAATTCAGTGGGGCTACTACGATCGTCTGCGTGAAAGCGCTCTTTAGGATTTTCAGATTCACCTCGTCCCTCGCCCCGCTCTATGCTCTCGTGGCGGTGTCCTCGATCTTGGTGACCGTGGCGAACATCCTCATCCCGTTCGTCATCGGGCGTGCCACGGATCAGGCCGTGGGCGCCGTGTCAGGCGCCATCCCTACCGACGACGCCATCAGCGCCGTCCTCTGGCTCGCCGTCGCCTTCTTAGCACTCGAGGCGATCGGCGTCGTGATCTCCGCCGGAGGCCAATACGCCGGCGACATCATGAGCCAGCGGATGCGAACGATTCTCTCGGTGCGCTACTACGACAAGCTGCTTCAACTCCCGCAGCGCTACTTCGACAACGAGCTGACCGGCCGCATCACCTCGCGCCTGAACCGCTCGATCATGGAAGTCACCAACTTCATCAAGTCGTTTTCCAACCAGTTCTTCACCACGTTCCTCACCATCGGCGCGGTGCTCGTGATCTCGGCGTTCTACTCGCCGCTGCTCTCGCTCCTTCTCATCATTATCTTCCCCGTGTACATGTGGCTAACCGCCCTCACGTCCCGGCGCTGGCAGGTCAAAGAGGGAATTAAGAACGAGCAGATCGACACCGCGGGCGGCCGCTTCCAAGAGGTGATCGGCCAGATGCGCGTGGTTAAGTCCTTCGTCCAAGAGCGCCGCGAGCTCGATTTCTTCACGCAGCGCTATCGGAAGGCCGAGGAGGTCACGGCCGACCAATCCCGCCACTGGCACTGGATGGACTTCCTGCGCAGGATCTTCATGGCCGCGACGTTCTTCGGCATTTATGCGATCATCTTCGTCCAGACTGTGCAGGGTAACTTCACGGTCGGTGAGATGGTTCTGCTTATCCAGCTCGTCAACATGGCTCGCACGCCTGTCAGCTCGATGAGCTACATTGTCGACTCCGCCCAACGCGCGATCGCCGGCTCGAAGGACTACTTCGACGTCATGGAATTGGAGATTCCCCAGCGCCCGGTCATTACGTCGGTTCCAGATCGGACCGACGACGACGTGGCGATCACCTTCGAGGGAGTGGACTTTGGCTACGATTCCGACGACGACGTGCTCACCGATATCTCATTCGCGGTCGAGCGCGGGGAGCGGCTTGCGCTCGTCTCCGAATCGGGTGGCGGAAAAACCACGATTACCTCGCTGCTCATGGGTTTTTACAAGCCGCGCGCGGGAACGATTCGGATCTTCGGGCGCGATATTCAGACGCTGCCACTGGAGACCCTGCGCAACGAGATCGGCGTGGTGTTTCAAGACGCCTCGCTGTTTTCGGGCACGATCGCCGAGAACATCGGCTATTCGGACGTCAACGCCACGCCAGAGCAGATCGAATCAGCCGCTCGCCGCGCGAACGCCCACGACTTCATCGTTCGGTTCAAGAACGGTTACGAGTCGTTGATCGGAGAGCGCGGCCTGAAGCTCTCGGGTGGCCAGAAACAGCGCATCTCGGTGGCTCGCGCGACGTTGAAGGGCGCAGACATCCTCATCCTCGACGAAGCGACCTCGGCGCTCGACACCAAGGCCGAGCGCCAGGTGCAAGCGGGACTCGAGGAGCTCATGGCCGGGCGGACGTCGCTGATCATCGCCCACCGCCTGTCCACGATCGCGTCCGTCGACAGGATTATCACGCTCCGCGGCGGCCGCATCGACGAGGTGGG
>NZ_JBHWPL010000110.1:0-7271 GCF_043424875.1 Trueperella sp.
GAGGAGTAAACCGTGAAAGCAGACATCGGGGTTGTTGGAACGGGCGTCATGGGCGCCTCGCTTGCGCGCAACTTGGCACGCCACGGATACACGGTGGCGATCTATGACGTCGACGTGGAAAAGGCGACGAACGTTGCCCAGGCCTATGCCTCGGACGGAGAGTTCGTCGCCGCCTCGAGCCTGGACGATTTCGTCACCACCTTGGCACAGCCGCGCGTTGCGCTCCTGCTCGTGCCGGCGGGCTTGGCCACGGACGCCGTCATCGATGAGCTCGGGGCGGTTTTCGACGAGGGCGACATCATCGTCGACATGGGCAACTCCCACTTCGCCGATACCAACCGGCGCGAGAAGAAGGTGCGCGCGCTCGGCATGCACTTCGTCGGGTGTGGCACGTCGGGCGGAGAGGAGGGCGCGCTGACCGGGCCCTCCCTCATGCCGGGTGGCTCGGTCGAGTCCTATGAGCGCCTTGGTCCCATGTTCGAGTCGATCGCCGCCAAGCACGACGGCGAACCGTGCTGTATTCACATCGGGCCCGATTCCTCGGGTCACTACGTGAAGATGGTGCATAACGGCATCGAGTACGCGGATATGCAGCTCATTGCCGAGGCCTATCAGCTCATGCGAGACGGCCTCGGCATCGAGCCCGCCGAGATCGCCGAGATCTTCACGCAGTGGAACGAGGGCGAGCTCAACTCCTACCTCATCGAGATCACTGGTGAAGTGCTCGCGCACGTCGATCCCCGCACCGACGGCCCGTTCATCGACATCATCGCGGACGTGGCCGGCCAGAAGGGCACGGGCGCGTGGACGGTTCAGGACGGCGTGGGCTTGCCGGTGCCGATCACCGTGATCGGCGAGGCGACGAGCGCGCGCGGCGTGTCGTCGTCGATCGCGGCTCGCACGTCATCTCAGGAGGTCTTCGACCAGCCCACGAGGGCGATTGAGGTCGAGGTCCGCGATGCGTTCGTCGAGGCGATCTGCCAGGCGCTCTACGCTTCGAAGATCATTGCCTACACCCAGGGCTTCATGCAGATGCAGGCCGCATCGGATCAGTATTCGTGGAACCTCGATCTCGGCGCGATCTCGAAGATTTGGCGGGAGGGCTGCATTATCCGCGCCCAATTCCTTGACCGAATCGCCGAGGTGTACGCCCAGACGGACAAGATTTCGATGCTGGCCGTGACGGACTACTTTGCCGAGGCGCTGACGAACAATGAGAGCGCCTGGCGCGAGGTGGTTGCCAAGGGCATCACCGCTGCGATTCCGATTCCTGCGTTCGCATCCGCGCTGACGTTTTTCGACGCCGTGCGAACGCACAGGCTGCCGACGGCGCTCGTGCAGGCTCAGCGTGACTTCTTCGGTTCGCACACCTACCGCCGCATCGATCGAGAGGGGATCTTCCACACGCTGTGGTCGGAGGACCGCGAGGAGATGAAGCTCGGCTAGCTACGACTGGGCTCTAAATCCTCCGGTGCGGCGCCACGGGCTCCGCTAGGCTCGAGACAGGAGGTACCGATGTCTAGTCGTAAGCCGGCCGTTGCCGGCACGTTTTACCCGGCGAGCGCGTCCCACGTGGATACCGCTCTCGATCGGGCGTTCGCCGGTGCGTCGCAGGTGGCGGCCAGCGACGTCGTCGAATCCGCCCGCGACCAACCCTCCGCGTTGCTCAATATGCGCGATCTCGTGGGCAATCCCGCGCTCAAGGTACTCATCGTGCCGCATGCGGGGTGGATCTTCTCGGGGTCGACGGCGGCCAACGCCTACCGACTCCTCGATGGGCGCGAGGACATCGAGCGGGTGGTGATTCTTGGCCCGGCTCATCGCGTCTGGGTGCCAGGCCTTGCGATGAGCTCCACCTCCGAGTGGGTGACGCCGCTGGGCAACGTTCCGGTGGCTTACCCCGAGGAACTGCGTACCCTGCCGTTTGTGGAGACGAACGATTCGACGCACGCCCAGGAGCATTCCATCGAGGTTCAAATCCCGTTCATCCAGCGAATGCTCGGCGATGTGACGATATCGCCGATTGTTGTTGGCGGCGCTAGCCCACAGCAGGTCGCCCAAGCGCTCGATGCCGTGTGGGGCGGGCCCGAGACGCTCATCGTGATCAGCACCGACCTCTCCCACTACCTCGACTACGCCGCCGCAATTCGCACCGACCGCGAGACGATCGAGGATGTCCTGCAGTTGAGCTCCACGATTGCGTCCGATCGCGCCTGCGGCGCCCATCCGATGAACGGCATGCTGCTCGCGGCCGGCGAGCGCGGTATGGAGATCCGGCTGCTGGCCGCGTGCAACTCGGGCGATACGGCCGGAGAGCTCGACCGGGTGGTGGGTTACGCGGCGTTCGCACTGACTGAACCGCGCCACGCCGAGGGCGGAGAATCATGAGCGGACACACGCAGCATCTTCCAGACAACGCGGGCGACTGGCTGTTGCCGCTCGCCCGCACGGCCATCGCGGGCGTGCTCGGCGCGGATCCGGGGCCGCGCGGCGAGGTGCCCACGCCCGTGCCGGAATGGATGGAATCTCAGGGCGCCACCTTCGTCACACTCACGCAAAACGGCCACTTGCGCGGCTGCATTGGCTCGCTCCTCGCCCATCGCGCCCTCGTGGACGACCTGCGCTATAACGCCGTCGCGAGCGCAACTCAGGACTACCGCTTCCCCACCCTGACGGCCGACGAGCTGGCGCGCACGGACATTGAGGTGTCGGTGCTGAGCGCGCCCACTCCGATCGAATTCTCCACAAGAGCCGAGCTCGAGGAGCAGCTACGCCCCGGCGTCGACGGCCTCATTCTCACCGTCGAATTGCGCCGCGCAACGTTCCTTCCGCAGGTGTGGGAACAGCTTCCAAAGCCCGCGCTCTTCATCGACCAGCTCCTGGCGAAGGCGGGGGTCTCGCCAGATCGGGTGGACTGGGCCTCCGATCGGGTGACGGCCAAGCGCTACACGGTGACGGACTGGGCAGAATGAGCGCGATCCACCGCGAACGGGTACCCGGCGGCGGGGCCGTTGGTCAGTGGTGGCACGAGCTCGACGACGGTCGGATCCAGTGCGATCTGTGCCCGCGGCTGTGCCGGCTCAGGGAGGGCCAGCGCGGGTTCTGTTTCGTTCGCCTGCGTGAAAACGGCAGGATCATCCTCGATACGTACGGCCGCACGTCCGGCTTGGCGATAGATCCGATCGAGAAGAAGCCGCTCTACCACGTTCGCCCCGGCACCACGGTGCTCTCGTTCGGGACGGCCGGGTGTAACCTCGCGTGCAAGTTCTGCCAGAACTGGAATATCTCGAAGTCACGGGAGATCGATGCGCTCCACGTCGCGGCAGAGCCCACGCAGATCGCCGAGATTGCGGTGCGCCACGGGTGCGATTCGGTGGCCTTCACCTACAACGACCCCACCATTTTTGCCGAGTACGCGATCGACTCCGCGATTGCGTGTCACGAGGTGGGGATCCGCGCGATCGCCGTGAGTGCCGGCTATATCAGCCCCGAGCCGCGCGCGCAGATGTACCGGCACATGGACGCCGCCAACATCGACCTCAAAGCCTTTTCCGAAGATTTCTACTGGAAGCTCACCGGCACCCACTTGGCACCCGTGCTGGAGACGATCGCCTACGTCGCTCAAGAAACGGACTGCTTCCTTGAGCTCACCACGCTCGTCATCCCCGAGCACAACGACTCCCCAGATGAGCTGCGCAGGCTCACAGAATGGATTCTTGCCGAGTGCGGGCCAGATACGCCGCTTCACTTCTCGGCATTCCATCCCGACTGGAAGATGCGCGACGTCCCGCGCACTCCCCTATCCACGCTACGCATGGCGCGCGAGATCGCAATGGAGGCCGGACTCAACTACGTCTACCTGGGCAACGTTCGCGAGCCCGAGGCCGCCGCAACCTACTGCCCGGCCTGCTCGGCCGTCGTCGTTGAACGCGACGGGTATCGCACACCCCGGATACACGTCCGCGATGGAGCCTGCCATCGGTGTGGCACGTCCATCGCGGGTGTGTGGTAATTCGGCGCTAGTCCACTTTGCGTACGGCGCCGAACGACGCCGAGGTGGCCATCGACGCGTAGGCTCGCAGCGCCTTGGAGACCGTGCGGTCGCGGTTGGGAACCCACGGCGCCTCGCCCTTGTCAGCGCGGCGGCGTGCGAGTTCCTCATCGGGCACATCGAGGTGAAGCTTGCGCTCTGGCACGTCGATAATGATCGTGTCGCCCTCTTCGACCAGGCCGATCGTGCCGCCCGATGCAGCCTCCGGAGAAATGTGGCCGACCGACAGGCCGGAGGTTCCGCCCGAGAAGCGGCCATCCGTGATCAGCGCGGCCACCTTTCCAAGACCAAGGCCCTTGAGGTACGACGTCGGGTACAGCATTTCCTGCATACCCGGCCCGCCCTTGGGGCCCTCGTAACGGATCACGACGACGTCGCCAGGGTTGACCGACTTCGACAGGATCAGCTCGATCGCCGCATCCTGAGATTCCACGACGCGCGCGGTGCCCTCGAAGTGGAAGAGTTCCTCGTCGATACCGGCTGTCTTGATGACGGAGCCGTCTTCGGCGAGGTTGCCATAGAGCACGCACAGGCCGCCGTCGGCGGTGTAAGCGTTGTCGATGTCGCGGATGCAGCCCTCGGCCGCATCCGTATCGAGCGATTCGTAGCGCTTGTCCTGCGAGAACGCCTGCGTGGTTCGCACCCCGCCCGGCGCCACCGTGTACAGGTCGTATGCCGTCTCGCTCGCCTTGCCGCCGCGCACGTCCCACTCGCCGAGCCACGTCTCAAGCGAGTCGGCGTGGATCGCGTGAACATCGCGCTCGAGGAGGCCGCCGCGGTCGAGCTCGCCGAGAATCGCCGGAATGCCGCCTGCGCGGTGGAAGTCCTCCATGTGGAACTTCACCGAGTTCGGGGCGACCTTGGACAGGTTCGGGGTCTTGCGCGAGAGTGCGTCGATATCGGCGATATCGAAATCAATCTCGCCCTCTTGCGCCGCCGCCAGAATGTGCAACACCGTGTTGGTTGAGCCGCCCATGGCAATATCCATGGTCATGGCGTTGAGGAAGGCCTCGCGGTTGGCGATGTTGCGCGGCAGCACCGACTCGTCGTCGTTCTCGTAGTACCGCTTGGCGAGTTCAACGATCATCTCGCCGGCCTGAACAAACAGGTCCTTGCGACGCGCGGCCGTTGCGAGCGTGGTGCCGTTACCCGGCAGCGAAAGGCCGAGAGCCTCCGTCAGGCAGTTCATCGAATTTGCGGTGAACATGCCCGAGCACGAGCCACACGTGGGGCAGGCGGCCTCTTCGATGGCCAGCAGCTGCGCGTCGGAGACAGCCTCGTTCACTGATTCCGTCATCGCGTCGATGAGGTTGGTGTTGTGGTCGAGCACGCCCTCCACGGCGTTACCCGACTCCATCGGGCCGCCCGAGACGAACACGACCGGGATGTTCAGCCGCATCGCGGCCATGAGCATGCCCGGCGTGATCTTGTCACAGTTCGAGATGCACACGAGGGCATCTGCGCGGTGGGCTTCCACCATGTACTCCACCGAGTCCGCGATGATTTCGCGCGAGGGCAGCGAGTAGAGCATGCCGTCGTGGCCCATGGCAATGCCGTCGTCCACGGCAATCGTGTTGAATTCCTTGCCCACGCCGCCGGCGTCTTCGATCGCCTTAATCACGAGCTGACCCATGTCCTTCAGGTGAACGTGGCCGGGCACAAACTGTGTGAACGAATTCGCCACCGCAATGATCGGCTTCCCGAAGTCCTCCGAAGTCATACCGGTTGCGCGCCATAGCGCGCGAGCACCGGCCATGTTGCGTCCCTGTGTAGACGTCGCTGAACGAAGTTGAGGCATGTCTATCCTTAGATACGAAAAATTGACTTACCTAATTCTAGCGATCTCGGCGCCGGTGGGCCTGTGAGGTTCACCCTGCGAGCACCGCGCGGCGGCAGACGCGACGCCGCTGGGCTACATCACGGCGGGCTACTCGGCACTATGTTTTCCGGCGCGCCACACTAAGCTTCCCGGCGCGCCACACTAAGCTTCCCGGCGCGCCACCCAGCAGTGCACTTGATACGGAAGCCCGACGACGCCGTCGCTCGGCACTCCCAAATGTTCGGCGACGTACCATTCCAGATTGGCGCGCATCCGGCGCCGGCCCTCGTCCGAGTTCGTGATCCACGAGGAGCGGGTGGTACCAAGTTCGTAGAGCTGTGGCACTGTGAGCGGGTCGATCCACACGGCGTGCTGCAGGACGGGCTCGGTGAAGGGGCGTTCCATGTGGCCGTGATGCCCGGGCACGCGCAGGTCCGGTGCGCGATCGGCGCGGTGCACATCGCCCGAGCGCATGATTCGCGAGAGCCTGTGCACCCACGGCTGGCGCACATCCAGCTGGTTAAAGAGGATTGCGACGGTTCCGCCGGGACGTACCACCCGCGCCGCCTCCACGGCCGCCGCTCGCTCATCGAGCCAGTGCCACGACTGCCCGTAGGTCGCCACGTCAACGCTCGAATCCCGTACGGGTAGCGACTCCCCCGATCCATCGAGCAGCCGCTCGGCAGGAAACTGCGGTAGCGCCTGCGCGAACCCAGCCCGCATGTGCGCGGAGGGTTCCACAGCCACCACGTGATCACTTCGTTGCGCGAGCTGCGCCGTGAGCTTGCCGGTGCCGGCTCCGATGTCGAGGACGACGTCGTCGTGATCAATACCCAGCCGGTCAAGAATCGCCGCCGGGTATCCGGGGCGCACGTCGATATACGCGCGGGTGGATTCGCCCGCGGCCGCGAACGGGTTACCGCCGCGCCGCGCCTGGTCATTCACGACGACGTTGGCCTCCTTGGGCGCCGGAGCTAGTGCAGGGCGTCGAGCTTCTCATTCATCTGCGATTCGGACAGCCCGCCCACGTAAATCTCTTGCAGCACGCCATCGCTGTCGATGAAGTAGTGCGCGGGAACGCCCATCGTACGATAGGTCGAGGCGATGTCCGCCGTCGAATCGACGACATGCACGTAGTCTAGGCCCATCCGATCGACATAGCCCTGAACGACGTCGCGTGGCTCGTTAACCCACACGGACACGAGGTTGAACTCATCGCCGCGGGCGTCCTGGACGGCTTGAATATCGGGCGTCTCGGCGCGGCAGGCCGAACACCACGTGGCGTTGAAGATCAGCCACGTCGGCCCATCGAGGCGGTCGAGCACCACGGGGTTGCCATCGATATCCAGCACGCTGAATTCGGGCGCGGGCTGGCCGACCTCGGGCGGCGGCGCATCTCCA
>NZ_JBHWPL010000111.1:0-15496 GCF_043424875.1 Trueperella sp.
ACTGTCCGTCCGTCGCCTAGGAAACCCGAGGGGCCCGGCGTCGTACCTCGTCTGGCGGAAATCAACCCGAACAGTACGCCGCCTGGCAACCACGGACCAATCCCTAACGCCCGCTAGCAGCTAGGCAACCCGAAAGGTACGCCGCCCAGCAAATAACGACGACGATGACCCCCGCCAGCGGCGAGGAAACCCGAGTGGGGTATCGCCTAGCCCTCGACGACTGTTGGGATGATCATGGGCTTGCGGCGAAGCTTGCGCGAAACCCAGCGGCCGATGACGCGGCGCATAGCCTGCTGCATCTGGTGGGTGCTCGACTTCGGGTTGTTGACGGCGTCGTCGAGGGCTTGGCGCACGCCAGGCATGATCTCGTCGAAAACGGAATCGTCCTCGGCCATGCCGCGGGCCTGAATGTGCGGGCCGGACAGAACCTTGCGCTTGTCCATATCGACCACCGCGAAGATGGCGATGAAGCCTTCCTCGCCAAGAGTGATGCGGTCGGTGAGCTCTGCCTCGGTGATTTCGCCAACCGAGCTGCCGTCCACATACACGTAGCCGACCGGAACCTCGCCGACGATCTTCGAGTGGCCAGCGACCATGTCGATCACGGTTCCGTTTCGGGTCAGCAGCACGTTCTGCGCCGGCACGCCGGTGGATACGGCGAGCTTGCCGTTCGTCACAAGATGGCGGGCCTCGCCGTGTACGGGCATGACGTACTCGGGCTCAACCACGTTGTATAGCACGAGGATCTCCCCCGAGTACGCGTGGCCAGAAACGTGCACGTGCGCGTTGCCGGAGTGGATGACCTTGGTGCCGAGCTTGGTCAGCTGGTTGATGAGCCGGTTGACGGATTCCTCATTGCCCGGGATGAGCGAGGAGGCGAAGACAACCGTGTCGTTCGGACCCACTGTGATCGAGCGGTGCTGACCGTTGGCGATTCGCGAGACGGCGGCCATCTGCTCGCCCTGCGAACCGGTGGACATGTACACGATTTCGTCGTCGGGCAGATTCGCCGCCTGATTCAGGTCGACGAGCGTGCCATCGGGAATCGAGAGGTAGCCGAGGTCGTGGGCGATGCCCATGTTGCGCACCATCGAACGGCCGACGAAGCAGACCTTGCGGTTGTACTTGGCTGCGGCGTCGATGACGAGCTGGACCCGGTGAACGTGCGAGGCAAATGAGGCGACGACGACCTTGCCGCGCGCCTGGTCAATCGCCTCTTCGAGTGCGGGAGCGATCGTCACCTCGGACGGCACGAAGCCCGGAACTTCGGAGTTCGTGGAGTCGACGAGGAACAGGTCAACGCCCTCGTCGGCAACACGCCCGAACCCGCGAAGATCGGTCACGCGGCCATCGAGTGGCAGCTGATCCATCTTGAAGTCGCCAGTATGGAGCACGGTGCCCGCATTCGTGCGGATCGCAACCGCGAGCGCGTCAGGGATCGAGTGGTTGACGGCGATGAACTCGCATTCAAAGTTGCCGATCTTTTCCACATCGCCTTCTTCGACGACGAGCGAGTGCGGCTTGATCTTGTGCTCTTCGAGCTTGGCCTCGACCAGGGCGATCGTCAGTTTCGACCCGATCAGCGGAATGTCCTTACGCAGACGGAGCAGGTAGGGCACGGCGCCAATGTGGTCTTCGTGGCCGTGGGTGAGAACGATGCCGTCGATCTGGTGGAGCTTGTCCTGCAGATAGTCGAAGTCGGGAAGGATGAGGTCCACGCCCGGCTGGATGACTTCTGGGAAGAGCACGCCACAGTCAACGATGAGGATACGGCCGTCAATTTCGAAGACGGTCATATTGCGGCCAACCTCTTCGATGCCGCCTAGAGGCACGATTCGCAGAGTGCCGTTGTCAATGGATGGGGGAAGATTAAGTTCAGTCACGCGTCCATTATCTCACGCTTTGGCCTGTGCCCTAATTTATCCCCTCTCAGAGAAGTCGCTCCCCCACCGGGATGATACGCGCCGGCTTGTCGGCAAGCACCTGCACTAGCGTCAGCAGCCCGACTTACCGCCAGCTGCGCGGCAGACCGCCAGCAGCCCGCAACCGCCAGCAGCCTGCTTTACAGGTAGCCGTCAGCCTCGAGCGCCACTCGAAGGTTCTCGATTTCCGCCTCGGACGCTCCCACCAGCGGCAAGCGCACAGCCGCCGATGGCATGACGCCGAGCAGCTTCAGGGCCTCCTTGGCCATGACGGCGCCCTGTCCCCCGCCCATGATGGCCTCGATGATCGGCGCCTGCTTGGTGAATTCGGCGCGAGCTGCGGGCAGATCGCCGTCGTCGACTTCCGTCACGAGCGCACGCAGCCCGGCGGCGATGACGTGCCCGGCAACGGAGACGACGCCGGACGCGCCGTGAGCGAGCCAGGCGAAGTTGAGCGCGTCGTCGCCGGAGTAGTACTCCAGGCCGGTGCGCGTGATGCGCTCGAAGCCCTGTGGCACGTTGCCGGTGGCATCCTTGACGGCCTTGATGAGCGGGTGCTCGGCGAGGCGGTCGAGCGTGACGTCTGAGATGGCGACGCCGGTGCGCCCTGGGATGTCGTAGACCATGACCGGCAGGTCCGTGGACTCGGCAATCGCGATGATGTGCTGGTAGACGCCCTCTTGCGAGGGGCGGTTGTAGTACGGCGAGACGACGAGCAGGCCATCCGCGCCCGATTCTTGCGCGCCCTTGGCGATTCGTACGGCGTGGGCGGTGTCGTTTGAGCCGGCGCCCGCGACGATCATGGCGCGGCCGTCAACGGCGGCCTTCACTTCGCGGACGAGCTCGTTCTTTTCGGGCTGGTGAGTGGTCGGAGATTCGCCCGTCGTGCCCGAGAGGACGAGGGCGTCGCAGCCGTCGTTCACGAGCTTGTCAGCCACCTTGACGGCGCTATCGATATCGATGGAGCCATCCGCGTGGAAAGGGGTGACCATCGCAACAGAGACTGAACCAAATGAACGAGAGGGTAATTGAGCCATGCACATACCCTAGCCCGGCCCTGCGGCCAAGCGGCAGACCTTTCGAGATTCGGACCGTTCAGTGACACAATAGCCTCGTGACTGACGTGAAATCCGTGCGCCCGGCTCGGCGCGACGACGCACTGCCCATGGGTCAACTCCAGGCGGAAGCCATGTTCGAAGCGATTAGCGCGGGCCTTGACCGGCGAGCCTCTGACGTGGTGCGCTCCCAGCTCGAGGTGGGCTCCCTCGCCTCCACGTGGATGATGACCATCGGCAACCTGCCCTCCGATAAACACCACGTGCTCGTGGCCGTGACTGGGAACGAGGTGCAGGGCTTTGCCGCCGTCGCACCCTCGGCCCCGGCGATTTTGGACGGCGACGACGAAGACGGACTCGACGCCGAGACCGGCGAGCCGCGGATCGCTTACGAGATCACGAACTTCCACGTGCCGATGAAGAATGCTGGGCAGGGCCACGAGGCGCGATTGCTGGCGGCGATCACGGACATCCTGGTGGACGCCACCGAGATCCACATGTGGGTGATTGCCGGCTACGACCAGCAGACCCACTTCCTCAACGGCTCCGGCTTCGCCCCTCGCCCGATCCGGCGGGTTGCCGAGATCGACGGCGGCGAGGTCGCCGAGCACCTGTGGTGGACCACCCTGACGAGCGACGCGCAGTAGGCGCGAGCAGGTCACCTGCCTCGGAAACGAGCAGCTCCGCAACATCGGCGGGCAGGCCCGGCGCGATGTGGTCGCGAACCATCTCAAGTTGAGTCAGCTCACGCGGAAACTCCTCCCGGCTCGCGTTGTCTTTCCATGCGCCAAGGGAAGCGACGCCGGCGCGGAAGGCGCGGCTGAGGTCCTCGTATTCGAGGTCGCTAACGATGCCGCGCTTGATACCAAGCTCCCACGCCCACTCGAGCCAGCGATCAAAACCGCCCTCGGGCTTGGACGTCAAGAACAGGACGCCGCCAAAGTCAAGAAGAAGACCCGCCGGCTTGACGGGGGCGATGGAGGTGGTCCCGGCCTGAGCAACTGCGTGCGTCATGTACATTCCTAAACCGTTCCAACTGCTGACGTCTTTGAATGTACGGAGGCGAAGTGACCCGATGGTGGAATCAAAGTGAACGTTTGTGGAACGTTCCAAATACGGTGTCGCTACCCCGCGCGCATCTGGTACGAATAAAGATATGACTCCCCGCCGACCCACCATCATCGACGTCGCACGCAAGGCTGGCGTCTCAAAATCGCTGGTCTCACTCGCCCTGCGGGGCTCGACGAGCGGAACCGCAGGTTGCACCCTCGCCCTGACCAGCTAGTCGAGCAGCGCCCGGAGTTCGGCGGCGGACAGGGCCGACGCCGTTTGGACGTCGTCGGACGAGATGACGCCCAGTAACCGCCGCTTGGCGTCCTGAAGCGCCACCACCTTTTCCTCGATGGTGCCGCGCGAGACGAGGCGGTACACGTGAACCGGCCGGGTCTGGCCGATGCGATGCGCGCGGTCGACCGCCTGCTCCTCCGCCGCCGGGTTCCACCACGGGTCGGTGAGGATCGCGTAGTCCGCCATCGTCAGGTTCAGCCCGGTGCCGCCCGCCTTGAGCGAGATGAGGAACACCGGCGCCTCACCCCGGGCGAAGCGCTCGATGAGCGCCGGGCGGTTCGTCGTCGAGCCATCCAGGTACAGATACGGGATGCCCGCGGCGTCCAGCCGGGCGGCGATGAGTTTGAGAAAGCGCGTGAACTGGCTGAAGACGAGGGCGGTGTGCCCCTCGGCGACGAGGTCGTCGATGAGCATCTCGAGCTGATCGAGCTTCGAGGGCGGGGCCGCAGAATCCTCGTCGAGGAGGCGCGGGTCGATCGCGAGCTGGCGAAGGCGCGTGAGCGCGGAAAGTATTTCGATCCGATCCTCATCGCCGAGCCCCATGACACGGTGCCGCTCCTTTTCCAGCTGCACGTCGTACAGACGCCGATGCGCACCGAGCAATTCCACGCCGAGCACCTGTTCCTGCTTGGGTGGCAGGTCGAGTGCCACGGCACCTTTCGTGCGGCGCAGAAGGAACGGCGAAATGCGCCGCCGCAGCGTTGCGACGAGCTCACGGGCATCCTCGCTACGTGGACCGGTGAGGCCAGCGGCCTTTTCGATCGGCTTGCGGAACGCGTCATTGAACTTCTCCGAGCTCCCGAGCAACCCGGGAGCCGCCAGAGCGAACATCGCCCACAACTCCCCCAGATTGTTCTCGATCGGAGTGCCGGTGACGGCAAAGACCGTGGGCGCGCCGAGGCTCGCCGCCACCGCGAAGCCCTTCGACTTCGGATTCTTCACGTTCTGCGCCTCGTCGAGGATGAGGCCCGTGATTCCAAGCTCGCGATAGGCCTCGGCTTCCAGACGCATGAGGGTATAGGAGGTGACGACGACGTCGGCGCCGGCAGTCGCGTCGGCTAGACTCGCACCGCGGATTCGTTCGGTCGCCTCAATGCCCACAACCTTCAGGCTCGGCGTGAACCTGCGAGCCTCGCTCCCCCAATTGCTGACCACCGAGGTCGGCGCGACGACGAGCCACGGCCCACGCGCGCTACCCTCCGTCCGCTGGCGATCATGCAGTATCATCGCGAGGCTCTGAACGGTTTTGCCCAGGCCCATGTCATCGGCGAGAACGCCGCCGAGGCCGGCGTCGCGAAGCCGCGCCAGCCACTCGAAGCCCTCCACCTGATAGGGGCGCAACGTGGCGTCGAGACCCGCGGGAATCTCGATCGGCCCGGCGTCGCTCATGGTGCGCACGGCCTCGAACCAAGCGTGCTGGGATGCACTGACCACGCCCAGATCGAGAAGCTCTTCCCACCACGAGGTTCGTACCTTGGGCACGCGAAGGCCTGTGCGCCGCCCGTCGCCAAGGTTCCGAGCCTCGGCGATGAGATCCTTCAGCTTGGCCAGGTCCTCGCTCTCGAGGTCAAGATAGGCGCCATCGATGTACGCGAAGTCCTTGCCGGACGCGAGCGCGCGCAGAAGGTCGGCGATTTCCACCTGCACGCCGTCCACGAGCACCCGCATCTTGAGGTCGAGCCAATCGCGGCCCTCCTCGACGTCCACATCGAGGCGCACATCCTTCGCGCGCCGGTACGCAGGCCCGTCGTCAATCACCTCGACGCCCTCGGCGCGAAGGCGCTCAATGAGCGCGGGCAGTTGGAGCAAATCCTCCCCCGTCACCCGTGACGTGCCCAGCAAGATTTCGTCCACCATGACGGGGCAGAGTTCAGCCACGATCGCCGTGATCTCGGCGCGAATCTCACGCTCCTTCTCGGCCTGGCGCGTCGCATCGGGCGCCGACCAAAGCATGTAGGGGCGGCCAGTCTTCCCGCGCACGTCGGTGTACGCCCACTCCCACGTGGCCGTCACCAGCGGGTATGGCTCGCCGACCGTCGTCGTCAGAGTTAACCGAAGCGTCGGCTCGGGCGGGGCTGGCAGCTCGTAATCGTGGGTCAGAATCGGGGCGTGGCGGCTCAGGCGGGGCAGGTACTCGCGCTCGAAATCCTCGCGATCGCCCGGCGGGATGATGATCTCGCGATCGTCAAACCGGCTCCACTCATCGGTGGGCACGGGATCGAAGAACGCGAGGCGCAGGCCATCTGAGTCCCAGACGGCTCCTTGGCGCGGTTGGCCAAACAGCATGTAATCGGGCGTCATGCGCGGATGGGAGATTCCGGTGAACACGTGAAGGGAGCCCTGCGAGTCGGTCACGTCGATGAACGGGATGATCGGCTCGTCGTCGATCGTCACGGGTTCGTAGGTGCGCGCATCGACAAGCGCAACACCCGCATCGACCATCCGCCTGAGAAACTCTCCGACGAACGGCGAGTTGACGTAGTTGAGCATGATGGAATCCGAGGCGACGACGACGCTGGAGACCGCACCGATCTGGCACGACGAGATGAACTCGGCGATCGCCGCCACCTGCTCGGGCACGTACTCGGGCAGCCTTCCGCGCTCGAGCGCGGAGAACGAGATTCCCGACTTCGCCCACCCGCCGCGCTTGCCTTGGCGCAGCGGGAACACGATGAGCCGCCCGCTACTCGTGCGCTGTTTCCACACGGGAATATCGGGGTTGAGCTCTTGGGGCGGCTCGAAGTCGATGGCGATGGCGAGCGGCGAGGGGTCGGTATCCACCTGCCCAAGCACCTGGTCGAGTTCGCGCCGCCAACCAGAGCGCATGGGGCTTTTCGCAGCGGCGAACACCGAGGATGGCAGCAGGTCGAGGGCGATCATCGTGGCAGACACGCAGTGCTTGCAGTTGTATCCCACCGGGCACGAGCACCGCCCGTAAAACTCGGTGATCTCCCCGGCGTCGAGGCTGTAGTCGATCCACTGATCGTAGATGTTTCCGCCACTGCCCTGGGTCGACGCCTCGATCGTCGTGTCCGTTTTCGTGGCGGTGGATTTGCCTTGGGTGGCGTAGATCAGCCCGCGAGCCAGCGAGCCCGCGTCAACGAAATGTTGCAGACCGTAGAACTGTGCCACGTGCCCTAGATGTCCAGCAACGGCTCAAGCCCGTAGGTCAGACCTTCGCGCGATCCCACCGAACGCACGGCCAGCAAGATTCCGGGCATGAACGACTCACGCCCGAACGAATCCTGCCGGATCGTCAGCTGTTCGCCCGGATTGCCAAGCAGGATCTCCTCGTGGGCATACAGGCCGCGCAGTCGCACAGCATGCACGTTGACGCCCTCGATCACTCCCCCGCGGGTCCCGTGCGGATCGGTCTCGGTGGCATCCGGGCTGGTCATCCCGGCCTCGGCCCGTGCCTCACCGATGCGTTGAGCGGTCGTGGTAGCCGTTCCCGACGGCGCGTCCACCTTATCCGGATGATGCAGTTCGATGACTTCCACGGATTCGAACATAGTGGCCGCCTTGTGTGCAAAAGCCATCGCCAACACGGCTGAGAGCGCATAGTTGGGGGCAATGATGGCGTTCTTGCCCACACGCTTGGCATGGCGTTCCACCTCGGCAAGGCGCTCGTCCGTCCAGCCCGTCGTACCAACGACCGCGTGGGCTCCGGCGTCGAGAATGGCGTGCACGTTCGCGTCAGTCGCGCTCGGCACGGTGAACTCAACAACCACCTCGGCGCCCTCGAGGGAGTCTGCCGAAATCTCATCATCATGATCGAGGCGCGCCACGAGTTCAAGATCCTCGGCGCCCTCAATAGCCTCACACACGGACTGGCCCATACGGCCGGCCGCTCCAACAACTGCAATCTTCATCTTCACTCCTTGCCCGTGATTCTAACTCGCCGGTCCGACAGTCACGCGCGAGTGGGGCCGGCTCGCGAATTCTTGCGCCACCGACTGAATATCGGCGGCGGTCACGGCCCGGGCCTCGGCCACCAGCTCATCGACCGATTTTAGCGAGCCGCGCACGATTTCCGCATAGCCTAAGCGCCCTCGCCTAAAGGAATTATTCTCGGCCGCGAACGTGAGCTGCGCGCGCCGCTGATGGAACGCCGTCTCGACTTCCTCGTCGCTCACGCCGTTGTCCGCAATATCGTCGAGGCAATCCGACATGATCTGCGCGACCTTATCTGCCACCTCAGGCGCGCACTGCGCCGACATCGCGGCGATACCGCCCTCGTGATGCGTGGCCGACCAGGCGTAGGTCGTGTACGCCAGCCCGCGCTTTTCACGCACCTCGTTAAAGAGGCGCGACGATTGGCCTCCGCCCAGCACGGTTTCGAGCGCGAGGGTTGCGGACTCGCGCTCGTCTTTCAGTTTGATTCCTGGCATTCCGACGACGACGGCGCTCTGGCGCCCCGGACGTTCGACGAACGCCGTCTCGCCACCCGTGTAGTCAATGCTGTGGATCATGCGCCGGTTGGCCGGTGCGCGATCGGGCAGCTCCCAGCCGGCGGCCTCGAGGAGGGAGCTAATCATCGCGGTGAGCTCGCCATGGTTGACCGCCCCCGCCGCCGTGACCACGAGTTCGCCCGGATGGTAATTCGTTCGGTAGTTGTCGATGATATGCCTGTGCTCAAGGCCGAGGACCGTCTCGTGCGTGCCACCGATCGGGCGCGCATGCGGGTGATCGCCCATAACGAGCTTCAGGATCTCTGACTCCGCGACTGTCGGCACGTCGTCATCCGAGGCTGAGAGCTCCTCGAGAATGACCTGGCGCTCCAGCTCCATGTCCTCCTGCTCGAGCTTGGAGCGGACGATCATGTCCACGAGCAGATCGAGCAGCTGTGGCACGTCACTTTCAAAGACGCGCCCGTAGTAGACCGTGTACTTGCGCGAGGTGGCCGCGTTCAGCGTGCCACCGAGGAAGTCTCCGAGGGCGGAGATATCGGAGGCGCTACGGGTGTCGGTGCCCTTGAACATGAGGTGCTCAAGGAAGTGCGTGGATCCTTCCGTGCCCACTTCCTCGTCGCGAGACCCCACTCCGACACCCAGCCCGAGCGATACCGACTTTTGCCCCGGCACGTGCTGAGTGATGACGCGAATGCCGCTCGGCAGCAGCGTGCGCTGGGTAAGAATTCCGGCGTCGTCAAACTCGACCGTGCCGGGTTCAATCAAAGGAAACTCAATAGCGATGGCAGCTCTACTCTCACGTGTCATTGCCCTGTGGTGAGCGAGCGCCTCGGCGCTCATCCACGGGTGCTACTAGACCGGTGGCCCGGAATGAATCCGGGCCACCGAGTTAGTGATGCGTGTCCGTCACCGCGGATTACTCGTCGTCGTTCTCGCGCGTGCGCGTGCGACGACGACGGCGCTCGCCACGGGGGCGATCCTCACCATCGCGGCCACGGCGCTCGTTGTTACGACCGCGCGGACGCTCGTCCTCCTCCGACTTGTTCTCTTCCTCGGAAGCGAGCTGCTCATCGGTAAGAACTGCGTGGAGTGAGAGCTTGCCGCGCTGATCGATTTCAGCGAGCTCGACTTCGACCCTGTCTCCAACATTGAGGACGTCTTCGACCGCGTCGATGCGCTTGCCACCGACGAGACGACGGATCTGCGAGATGTGCAGGAGGCCATCCTTGCCCGGCGAGAGCGAGATGAACGCGCCGAACGTAGTGGTCTTGACGACGGTGCCGACGAAACGCTCGCCAACTTCCGGCATCTGCGGGTTCGCGATCTGGTTGATCGTGTCACGTGCCGCGTCAGCAGCCGTGCCGTTGTCAGCGCCGATGAACACGGTGCCGTCGTCCTCGATCGAGATCTCAGCGCCGGTGTCCTCCTGGATCTGGTTGATCATCTTGCCCTTGGGGCCGATGACCTCGCCGATCTTGTCCACCGGGATCTTCACGGAGATGATACGCGGCGCGGTCTCGGCCATCTCGTCCGGCTCAGGCGCTGCCTGATCCATGAGGTCGAGGATAGCGATACGCGCATCGTGAGCCTGCTGCAAAGCAGCTGCGAGGACCTCTGCCGGGATGCCGTCGAGCTTGGTGTCAAGCTGGAGAGCCGTCACCATGTCGCGCGTACCGGCAACCTTGAAGTCCATATCGCCAAGAGCGTCCTCTGCACCGAGGATGTCGGTCAGAGCAACGTAGCGCTGCTCGCCGTCGATCTCACCGGAGATAAGACCCATCGCAATGCCTGCAACGGATGCCTTCAGCGGAACGCCAGCGTTGAGGAGCGAGAGGGTCGACGCGCAGACCGAGCCCATCGACGTCGAACCGTTCGAACCGAGGGCCTCGGAGACCTGGCGGATCGCGTACGGGAAGTCCTCGCGCGAGGGAAGAACCGGAACCAGGGCGCGCTCGGCGAGCATGCCGTGGCCGATCTCGCGGCGCTTGGGCGAGCCGACGCGGCCAGTCTCACCGGTCGAGTAGGGCGGGAAGTTGTAGTGGTGCATGTAGCGCTTGGATGTGATGGGCGACAGGTTGTCGAGCTGCTGCTCCATCTTCAGCATGTTCAGGGTGGTTACGCCCAGGATCTGGGTCTCGCCACGCTGGAACAGTGCGGAGCCGTGAACGCGCGGGAGTACCTGCGTCTCAGCGGTGATGGTACGGATCTGATCCGGTGCGCGGCCGTCCATACGCACGCCCTCGGTCAGGACTCGGCGACGCATGGCCTGCTTCCAGTGGGCGTTAACCGCGAGGGTCAGCGCCTGCTCGCGCTCCGGGTAGGCGTCAGCCATCTCGTCAACGATCTTCTGGGTAAGCTCGTTGAGCGCTTCGTCACGCTCATGCTTGTCAACGATGCCCCACAGGTCATCAAACGACTTGTCGAGCTTAGCGCCGACGGCGTCGTACTCTTCGTCCTCGTACGGGAGGAAGCGCGGGAGCTCTTCGGTCTCCTTGGCGGCCTTGTCTGCGAGCTCAGCCTGAGCTTCGCACAGCACGCGGATGTGCTTCTTGGCAGCCTCGAGGCCTTCAGCAACGGTCTCCTCGGTCGGCTTGACGCCGCCCTTGTCAACGTTGTCGGTCACGTGGTCGCCAGCTTCTGCTTCAACCATCATGACGGCGATGTCTTCACCGACGATACGGCCGGCAACAACCATCTGGAACGTGGCGTCAGGCAGCTGGCTGAACTTCGGGAAGGCAACCCAGTCGCCGTCGATCAGCGCGATACGCACGGCGCCGATCGGGCCGGCAAACGGCAGGCCAGACAGCTGGGTGGACATCGCGGCGGCGTTCATTGCGACGACGTCGTATGCCTCGTCCGGGTGCACCGCGAACACGGTGGCAACAATCTGGACCTCGTTACGCAGGCCCTTGGCGAATGCCGGGCGCAGCGGACGGTCGATGAGGCGGCAGGTGAGGATGGCATCGGTGGTCGGGCGGCCTTCGCGGCGGAAGAACGAACCGGGGATGTGGCCTGCTGCGTACTGACGCTCTTCGACGTCAACGGTCAGCGGGAAGAAGTCGAAATGCTCCTTCGGCTGGTTGGACACGGCCGTCGTGGCGAGAATCGTGGTCTCGTCATCGAGGTAGGCCAATGCCGAGCCGGCTGCCTGGCGTGCAAGCAGGCCGGTTTCAAAGCGGATAGTGCGGGTGCCGTGCTCGCCATTGTCAATGACGGCTTCGGCAAACTTTACGTCTGGACCCTCCATGGATCTCCTTTTCTTCGTGCCCGCGGCCATCGATTGTCATCACCGCTTCGGGAGCGGTGACCACAACCGAGGACCGTCGGGAATCGTCTTTCAATCTCGTGGAGGCTGGGGCCTCCGATTATTCAAGGTGTCTCACGTGACGTGTGAGGAACGAGAATCGGCCCGCTCCATCGATGGGGCGGGCCGAGTCAGCATCTAGCGGCGAAGGCCGAGACGCTTAATAAGTTCGCGGTAACGCTCGATGTTTTCCTTCTGCAGGTAGGACAGGAGGCGCTTACGCTTACCAATGAGCAACATCAGGCCGCGGCGCGAATGGTGATCGTGCTTGTGGCTGCGGAAGTGCTCGGTCAGTTCGGTAATGCGAGCGGTCAAGAGTGCAACCTGTACTTCAGGAGAGCCGGTATCGCCCTCGTGAGTCGCGTATTCCTTGATGATCTCGTCCTTACGCTCCTTGGTCAGAGCCATACGATTCTCCTTCTACTCGTTGCACGGAGCCCGGGGCATGTTCTCCCGAGCAATGACGCTCCGTGGCCGATCAAACGGCTCCACAAGTCTAGCATGCAGGCACGAAGGTCCCACCTGTCAGTTTGGGTGAGATGCGCCTCTACAACGGCGCCGCGCGAGCTCAGCGCGCCGTGACGTCCTCGGGATTGACACGATACGAGACCGGCACGCCGAGAATCTCTGCTGCTTTGCGCAGATCGTCGTCCATTTGCTCCTGCAGGGCGTCCACCGAATCGAGCTTGAGCATCGGGCGCACGTAGTCCACGAAGTCGATCGCAATCTCTTCGCCGTACAGATTCAGGTCCGCGCGCCCGAGCGCGTGGGCTTCGACCGTGCGCACATCCCCGTCAAACTGGGGGTTCGTGCCGATGGAGATTGCCGCTGGAAGGTGGACGGTCGCCGTCGAGTCTGGCAGGCGCCGGACAATCCAACCGGCGTATACACCGTCGCGCGGCACCTCGCCCACGCCCTCCCCCGGAAGGTTTGCCGTGGGGAATCCAAGTTCGCGGCCGCGCTTGAAGCCGTGTTCGACCACTCCGCGTAGCCGGTGGGGGCGCCCGAGAATCTTGGCCGCCTTCCGCACGTTGCCCTGGTTGAGCAGTTCGCGGATCCACGTGGATGAATAGCGTCGGCCCGACCCCGCCCCGAGATCGTCGATGAGCGTGACGTCGATTCGATCCCCGCCGTAGTTGCACAAGAACGCGCCGTCCCCGGCATTCATTTTGCCGAACCGCACGTCCTCACCGACCACAACGGCCTTGGCCCCCAACTTCTCAATGAGCTGGTGGTCGATGAAGTCTTCCGGCGTCGTGCTCGCGTAGTCGAGGTCGTATTCCTGGATAACGACGACGTCGATCCCCGCGGCTTCCAGCATGTTCAGCCGGTCGTCCATCGTAGTGATGAGTGGCATCTCGACGTCGGGGCGGTGAACGTGGCGCGGGTGCGGATCAAAGGTGAGGGCAACGGCGTCGTATCCGAGCTCGCGAGCCTGCTTGACGGTTTCGTTCAAAATGGCGTTGTGGCCCTTGTGAACGCCGTCAAAGATACCGATGGTCACAACGGATGGACCAAGGTGATAGTCCTCGGTCGAATGAACAACTTTCATTTATGCTCCGCGTAGGCCGAGCTGCTCACGCCCGTCGGACATGTCACGCGGGGCGTTAGCCGGCGTGTTCTCCGTGTGCTGGCCGCGGCGCTTGCCCTGTCCACCGCACTGGCAGCCACCGCCGCCGTGGCCGTGACCCTTTCCGTGCCCGCGTCCGTGTCCCTGGTGTCCGTGTCCGTGGCCGTGGCCACCGCATCCGCATTTTTCAGTCATGGGCATATCGTAGCCGATCTGCGCGGTAAAGCCTTAGCGGATGCCTCCGCCACCGCCGCCCCCGCCGAAGGAGCCGCCACCGCCTCCCAGCGATGAGAAGCCTCCGCCTCCCGAGGCCGAGGAGGTGGCCGATGTGTACGAACGCCGCATGCTCGTGGAGAAGTAGTAGCCGGTGATGACGGCTGAATCCGAGAGGTAGGTATTGTTCGTGTAGTACGGATCGACGACGTTGAATTGCTTCGCCACTTCTTCCGCGATACCGAGGTAGCCGGCCCAGATCATGTAGGAGTCCCACAGCATGACGTTGGAGGCGCCGCGTTCATTGAGTAATGAAAAGTCGCGCAGGTAATTTTTCAAGCCCTCGATACGGTTTTTGAGTGCCATGCCAGACGTCGTCAGGCGCCTGTCGATACGCGGAAAAATGCCCAGCACCTTCGTCTTCGTCTCGCACATGAGCCCGTTCGCGAGAAGAAACCCTTCCGAGTATTCATTCGCAGCCGTTTGCCAGTCGGCGACCAGCTGAGTGTTCTTGCGCGTGAACTGTTCGATCTCTTTGCGCTGAAGAACCCCGTCCTTGCGGGCCGCTTGCACGATGAATCCCCAGTAGTCCGCCTCGACCTTCGTCCGCAACACTGGCGCGTGGACGAGGGCAAATGCAGATTCGTCCCGCTTGAAAATCCACCCTGCCTCGTGGGTCACTTCGCGCAGTGCACCCTCGCGGATCCACTGCAAGAGAAGCGCCGTGGCGAGATCCGGCAGCGCCTCACCGTGGATCTTGAAGATGTTGACGATCGGTCCGTCGAATGGGATATCCCGCCAGTAATTCTCGCGTCCAATTGTTGGCGGCTCGGACGTTCGATACAGTCCGCGGCGGCGCGCGTCCTCGTTTTTCTTCTTGGAGCTAACGGCGGCAACGATGCCCATGAGTGCGCCTACTGAGCCCACCACAATCCCGATCGCCCCAGCAATACTCGATCCGGTGGATTCGTCGGTCTCCTGCCAAAAGCCCGGGTCAGAATCAGCGCCCTCGTCGCCGTCCCATATCGAGCCTTCCTTCGCCATGTCCTCGAGGGAATCCGAGGTGTGAGGCAAGGCGACCGATGAGGTAAATGGCGCGCCTGGGAAGATCGCAAGCATCGTCATGTAGTTATCGGTATCGATGGCGGAATCGCTCGTCATCGTCATCGCATCTGGTGTGATGTTTGTGCGACCGTGGTAGCCAAAGCCCCACAACCGCGAGTTCTCCTTGGTGTAGCGGAAGCCGTCGGTATTCGTCAGTGAGATATCGACGGAGTTCGTGTACGTCATGTTGCGCGGGATGAATTCCCAGTAGACGGTCTGCGCGCCGTCTTCGAGGGTATAGACGAAGTTCGTGATCCGATACGTCATCACGGCTGTGTGGGTTCCGTACTCACCGAAGCCGAAGGCGAGCTCGTATCCGTCGTCGAGTCTCACGACGCCGGATTGCCCAGCCTTATCCTGCCTGCTTCGGTTCACGTCCCACTCCCCCACGTCGGTCAGGTGCTGGCCGTCCAAGACCACGGAGAAGTCCCTGATGTCAGACTCTCCCAGGTTCTCGATGGAGATGTAGTGTTCGGTGCCCTCGTGAGCTTCGAACGTACGTGTATCGGTGATGATCGCCGAGCCGTCAGATTGCACCTCGGCAACGATGTCGATGCTGTGAATCGTCG